>NZ_JBFAIA010000042.1:0-50933 GCF_040654455.1 Nonomuraea sp. NPDC050691 | reverse complement strand
GGCGGGCCGCGCGATCGCGCGGCCCGCCGCCGCTCCCACCGCCGCCACTCTCATCGCGTCTCAGCGCGTCCCGTCGAGTCGGGTCTCATCGGGGTGGGTCTCATCGCGGTGGGTCTCATCGGGGTGGGTCTCATCGCGGTGGGTCTCATCGCGGTGGGTCTCATCGCGGTGACGCTGCCTTCCGGACGCGGGGCAGCACCTCGGCGCCGAGCCGGCGGACGTTCTCCACGGCGCGGCGGTGGTCGCCGATCCCCTCGACCATGAGGATGATCCGCCGCACTCCCGTGGCCTCGGCCGTGCCGAGGATCGCCTCCGCGCACCGGTCCGCCGACCCGACGGGGTGCACGCGGGTCAGGAAGTCCACGTACGCGGGCACGTCCCGCGCGGGCCGCCTCCGCCCGTCCACCGGCACGTACCCGGCCAGACCTGGGACCAGCCAGCGCGGCATCGCCTCCTTGAGCTCCCGGACGGCCTGCCGCGTCGAGTCGGCCACATGCCCCACGGCCGCCGCCACATGCCCGCCCGAATGCCCGTCCGGCCCGGCACGAAGGGCCTCGTCCTGAGGGGCCGCGTTCTGGAAGGACTGGTACGCCGCCACGGCCGCCGCCTTCTCGCGGTCGTCCACGTGCATCCCGAGCAGCATCGGCAGCCCCCGCCGCGCCGCCAGCTCCAGCGTCGCCTCCGACGTGCAGGCGACCACGGGCCGCAGCGTGGCCGCGGGCACCAGGTCCACCTCCCTGAACCGGAAGAACTCCCCCTCGGCCGACACCCGCCCGCCCGACAGCGCCCGCACCAGCACGTCCAGCGACTCGCCGAAGCCCCGCTCGAACCGCTCCAGCCCGGTCCCGAACACCTCCAGGTCCATCCACGGCCCGCCCCGCCCCACCCCCAGCGTGAACCGGCCGCCCGACAGGTGGTGCAGCATGGCCGCCTGCTCGGCCAGCGCCACAGGATGCCAGGTGGACAGCACGCTCACCGCGGTCCCGAGGCCGATCCGCGAGGTGCGCCCGATCGCCACGGCGGCCAGCGTGGCCGCCGACGGGCAAACCCCGTAGGTCATGAAGTGATGCTCGGCGACCCAGGCGTCGTCGAACCCGGCCTCCTCGGCCGCCACCACCAGCTCGACGGTGTCGGCCAGCACCCGGCCCGGATCGCGCCCCGGGAAGCCGGCCGCCACCAGGAAGACGCCGACGCGCACCGGACCTCCTCGACCGAACCTAACCGAACAGGCTGACCTGACCCTCGCTCGCCGCCGGATCCCGGTGCCGCTTGAGATGGCGCCACTGCGGCAGGTCGTCGAGGTAGGACCACGACATGCGGTGGTGCTCGGTGGGCCCGAGCCGGGCCAGCGCCTCCTGGTGGACGGGCGAGGGGTATCCGGCGTTGTCGGCGAAGCCGTAGGCGTCGCAGCCGAGCGTCGCCATGTGGGCGTCGCGCCGGACCTTGGCCAGCACGGACGCGGCGGCCACCGAGACGCTGGCCGCGTCGCCCCTGACCTCGAGGCGCACCGGCCAGGGCGCGCCGATGTAGTCGTGGGAGCCGTCGAGGATGACCGCGCCCGGCCGTACCGGGAGGGCGGCGAGGGCGCGGCGGGCGGCCCGGCGCAGCGCCTCGGTCATGCCGAGCGCGTCGACCTCCTCGTGCGTGGCGTCGCCGAAGCCGATGCCGGCGGCCCACGAGCGCACCTCGGCCGCGAGCGCCTCCCGCCGGGCGGGGGTGAGCTGCTTGGAGTCGGTCAGCCCGGCGGGCGGCTCGGACAGGTCGGTGACGACCGCGCAGACGGTCACGGGCCCCGCCCAGGCGCCGCGGCCGACCTCGTCCACGCCGGCCACCGTGCTGACGCTGGGCTGGGAGAGCAGGAGGTGCTCGATGTCGTACGTCGGCGCCATAGCCGAACACGCTACCGCTCGGCGGGGCCGATCGGGTCGAGGTCGGCGGTGAGGTAGCGCGCCGCCACGTGGACGGCCCGCAGCGTCACCGACACCGACGGCCGGTGGACGCTCGACCCGCGGGCGACCGCGTGGACCTCGCGGCCCACCGGGTTGCCCGGGAACTGCCGCACCGCCACCCCGCGCACCCCCGCCGCGAGCGCGAGCGCCGGCACGGCGGCGATGCCGAGCCCCTTGGCCACCAGCGACAGGATCGTCCCCAGCCCCTCGAACTCCCAGGGCGTCGGCCGCGTGCCGCCCACGTCGGACAGGAGCCGGTCCACGGCCAGCCGCGACGGCTCGCCGTCCGGGGTGGCCATCCACGGCTCGTCGCGCAGCTCGCGCAGGTCGATCGGCACCTCGGGGTCGGCCAGCCGGTGCTTGCGCGGCACCACCAGCACGAGAGGGTCGCTCAGCAGCGGGAAGACGCGCAGGTGCTCGCTGTCGCGGACGCGGCCGTACCAGTCGTCGACCAGCGCGATGTCCACCTCGCCCGACTGCACCTCGCGCATGCCCCGGCCCGACCTGCTCTGCCGCAGCCGCAGCGTCAGCTCGGTGTGGCGGCGCAGCGAGCGGGCGAGCGCCGGGGCGAACGCCACGGCCGCCGTCGGGAAGGCCGTCACCACGACGCGTCCCGAGGGCGTGCCCGCGTGCGCGGACAGGTCCGACTCGGCCTCCTCGGCCATGGCGAGGATGCGCTCGGCGTGCGCCACGAGACGGCGGCCGGCGTCGGTGAGCTCGGCGCTGCGCGCGGTGCGGTCGAGCAGGGCCGTGCCGGTCTCCCGCTCCAGCGCGACGAGCTGCTGGGAAACCGCCGAGGCGCTGTAGCCGAGCGACGCGGCGGTGGCGGCGATGCTGCCTCGTCGCGCGAACTCGCAGATCAACATCAACCGCCGCAAATCAAGCATCGAACTTCCTTATGCCTACCCACGAAAAGCCTCGCTTGTTCTGATGCAATACTGCAAGCAGGCTGGGAACGTGACAAACATGAGCATTACCCTCTCCGCCACCCTGGCGGCCAACGAAGACATCGAACGAAGACGACGCGCCGGGGAACGCGTGCTGCACCTGGCCTTCGGCGAGGCAGGTCTGCCCGTCCACCCGGCGCTGCGCGACAGGCTGGTGGCCGCGTCCGGCCGCAACGGCTACGGCCCCGTCGCCGGCGCCCCCGAGCTGCGCGCGGCCGCCGCGGGTTACTGGACCCGGCGCGGGCTCCCCACCGATCCCGGCCTGGTCGTCTGCGGGCCGGGCAGCAAGCCCCTCCTGTACGGCCTGCTCCTCGCGATCGGCGGCGACATCGTGCTGCCCAAGCCGAGCTGGGTCAGCTATGCCGCGCAGGCCGACCTGGTCGGCTCCCGACCGCTCCTGGTGCCCCCGCCCGCCGGCGAGGGCGGCGTGCCGGACCCGGCGGGGGTCGCCGAGGCGGTGCGCCAGGCCCGGGCGCGGGGCCGCGCCGTCGGCTCCCTCCTCGTGACGTTGCCGGACAACCCGACCGGCCGCCTCGCCACCCCCGAGACCATCGGCCGCCTGGTGGACGTGGCCCGCGAGCTGGACCTCGTGATCATCTCGGACGAGATCTACCGCGACCTGCTGCACGAGCCCGCCCCTGCCTACGTCTCGCCCGCCGACCTCGCGCCCGAGCGCACCGTCATCACCACCGGGCTGAGCAAGAGCCTCGCCCTGGGCGGCTGGCGGATCGGCGTGACGCGGCTGCCCGAGGGCGCGCACGACCTGCGCGAGAGGATGCTCGCGGTGGCCAGCGAGATCTGGTCGGCGCCGGCCGCGCCGGTGCAGCAGGCCGCCGCGTACGCCTTCTCCGAGCCGCCGGAGCTGGCCGAGCGCGTGGCGCTCAGCCGCCGGCTGCACGGCGCGGTGGCGCGCGCGGTCCACGCCCGTTTCGCCGCGATCGGCGCCCGCACGCCGGACCCGCAGGGCGGCTTCTATCTTTATCCGGACCTCGGCCACCTTGGGCTCGGCGGCTCCGCGGCGCTGACCCGCCGGCTGCTGGACGACCACGGCATCGGTGTCCTGCCCGGTCACGCGTTCGGCGACGACCCCGAAGCCGCCCGCGTGCGGGTCGCGGTCAGCCTCCTGTACGGCGAGACGGCCGAGCAGCGGCTGGCCGCCCTGAACGCCTCGAACCCGGTCACGCTGCCGTGGATCTCGGCCGCGCTGGACCACCTGTCGGACGGTCTCGCGGGGCTCGCCGAGGCCCGTCCGGGAGCGGTGCGTGAACGGCGGCCGGCCCTCGTGCCGACCGCATGTCACGGTTAGGCGAAATCTTCGCCCAGAGGGTCTGCCCGAAACCCCGAATCAACCCTCTGACCTGGGCAAACAGCACATGATCCGAAACCCGCGAAAGAAGCGTGAAAGAAGGTGGCCGTTGCCTGGTCACAACCGGCCCGGTCAGCCCTCATCATGTGCTCATGCCCGCTCTTGTCACCCTGTCCGGGCGCTCCGTGCGCCTGGAACCTCTCAGCCCCGCGGCGGTCGACGACCTCGTCGCCGCGGCGAGTGAAGACCGCTCCACGTATGCCTTCACTCGCGTCCCGAACGGCCGGGACGAGATGGTCTCCTATGTGGAGGCCGCGCTGGCTGAGCAGGCGGGGGGCCGCACGATGCCCTTCGCCATCCGGTGGCTGCACACCGATCGCCTGATCGGTGCCACCCGTCTCATGAACCTGGAGTACTGGCAGGGCCCCATGCCCTGGCCTCCCGGCTCACTGGGCGCGGTGGGCGATATCCCGTCCGTGGCGGACATCGGCTACACGTGGCTGGGCGCGTCCGCCCAGGGCACGGGTGCCAACCGGGAGAGCAAGTTCCTGTTGCTCTCACACGCCTTCGAGGTCTGGAACGTCCACCGCATCACGCTCAAGGCTGATGTACGCAACGTCAAATCCCGGGCCGCCATCGAGGCCCTCGGCGCACACTTCGACGGGGTGCGGCGAGCGGAAAGCCGAGGCGCCGACGACACGGTCCGAGATACGGCGTTCTATTCCATCCTGAACTCTGAGTGGCCGGCCGTTCGTGAGCGGCTGGCGCGAAGACTCGGGCTGGTGGAGGCCGCCTAGGAACCATGTCCGTCCAGGCCCCGCCCGCATGATCAGGCGGGGCCGGTATTCCAGACACGGGAGGCATGACCGCCCCCGCGTTTCGGGGTCACGCCTCACTGACCCTCAGCATCTGGTCTGTCGCTCAACACCCGATCAACACCGAATCAACGCCTCCACCCGAAACGCCGGGCGTATTCCCGGCGAGGTAACGTACTCCCCGCGCGTGAGAAAGGCCCCCGTCACCTCTTCCGGGGAACGTCTCCTCGGACGGGAAGATTTACGGCGGACGGGCATGCCTATGTGTTAGGCAAGGTTCGCTCTATGATTTGGTAACAAATCGTTCCATTGCCCTGGAGACATACCGCATGGCTGGTCAGAGCGTCGAAGGCGGCCTTCGGTTCGCCGTGCTCGGTCCCGTGCGCGCGTGGCGTGATGGCGAGGAACTCGACCTGGGCACCCCCTTGCAGCGCTCCATTCTCGGGATGCTGCTGCTCCGCGAGGGCCGCGCGGTGACCCCCACCGAGATGATCGACGCCGTCTGGGGGGACGACTCGCCCCCGCGGGCCCTCGGCGCCCTGCGCACGTACGTCTCCCGGCTGCGCACGGTCCTCGAACCCGACCGGCCCGCCCGGTCCCGTCCCGAGATCCTCACCTCCGTGGGCCGCGGCTACGCGTTGCGTCTGCCCGACGGGGCGCTCGACCTGGTCCGCTTCGAACGCGGCGTCCACGAGGCAGAGGCGGCCCGCAAGGCCGGACGGCCCTCCGCCGCGGCCGAGGCGCTGCGCGCCGCACTCGCCCTGTTCGAGGGCGAGCCGCTGGCCGGCGCCGTCGGCCCCTACGCCGAGCACCAGCGCGACCGTCTCGTCGAGCGCCGGCTCAGCGTCGTCGAGACGCTCATGGACGTGGACCTGGAGCTGGGCTGCCACGCGGACGTGGTCTCCGAGCTGATCGCGCTCACCGCCGAGCACCCGCTGCGCGAGCGGCTGCGCGCGCAGCTCATGCTGGCTTTGTACCGGTGCGGGCGGCAGGGCGACGCGCTGGCCGTCTTCACCGAGACGCGCCTGGCGCTGATCGACGAGCTGGGCATCGAGCCCGGCCCCGACCTGTCCTCCCTGCACCAGCGGATCCTGGCCGCCGACCCGGGCCTCGCCGCCGCGCCCGTCGTGGTCACCCCCGCGATCGGCCCCGAGGCCGCCGAGGAGCCGGAGCCGGCCGAGGAGGAGCAGGCCCCCGAGCTGCCCCGCCCGGCCCAGCTTCCGGCCGCGGTGAGCGACTTCACCGGCCGCAAGGAGATCGCCGGGCGGCTGCGCGGCCTGCTGTCGTCGCCGTCGGCGGCCGAGGGCGTCCCGGTGGCGGTGATCTGCGGCATCGGCGGCGTCGGCAAGACCACGCTGGCCGTCCACGTGGCCCACGCCGCCGACGACCTCTTCCCCGACGGGCAGCTCTACGCCGACCTGCGCGGCTACACCGGCGAGGCGACCGCGCCCGAGTCGGCCCTGGGCGCGTTCCTGCGGGCGCTCGGCATCCCGCCCGACGTGATCCCCGAGGTGCCGGCCGAGCGGTCGGCGCTGTTCCGCTCGCTGCTGGCCGACCGGCGCATCCTCGTCCTGCTCGACAACGCCCGCGACGCCGCACAGGTCATCCCGCTGCTGCCGGGCTCCCCCGGCTGCGCCGCCATCGTCACGAGCCGGGTCAAGCTGGCCGACCTGCCCTCGGCCCGGCTGTTCGACCTCGACGTGATGGAGCCCGACGAGGCGCTGTCGCTGTTCTCGTCCGTCGCCGGGCCGGAGCGCGTCGCCGCCGAGCACGGGGCCGCCATGGACGTGGTGGCCGCCTGCGGGTTCCTGCCGCTGGCCGTGCGCATCCTCGCGGCGCGGCTGGCCGCGCGGCCGTCCTGGACGGTGGCCTCGCTCGTGCCGCGGCTGGCCGACGAGCAGCGCCGCCTCGACGAGCTGCGCGTCGGCAACCTCGCCGTGGAGGCCACCTTCGCCCTCGGCTACGGCCAGCTCGACCCGGCCCAGCAGCGCGGGTTCCGGCTGCTGTCGCTGCCCAACGGCCCCGACATCTCGGCCGGGGCCGCCGCCGCGGTGCTGGAGATGAGCGCGTTCGAGGCCGAGGACCTGCTGGAGTCGCTGGTCGACACGAGCCTGCTCGAGGCGCCCGCGCCGGGCCGCTACCGCTTCCACGACCTGCTCAAGCTCTTCGCCCGGCGCATCCTGCACAAGACCGAGTCGCAGCAGGCCAAGACGCTCGCGCTGCGCCGGCTGCTCGGCTTCTACCTGGCCTCCGCGCAGTCGGCGCACCGGCTGGCCTACGAGGGCAGCCTGATCGCCGACAATCTCGCGGCGGTCGGCACGGGCCGGACGTTCGGCGCCGCCGACGAGGCCGTGGCGTGGCTGATCGCCGAGGGCGACTCGCTCTTCGCCGCGATCAACCAGGCCGCCACCGACTCGCTCACGGCCGAGGAGCTCCTGCCGGCGGCCGACCTGCTGGTGGCCATGGAGCCGTTGATGGAGTCGGGCACCCACACCCGCGAGTTCGACCACGGCACCCGGGCGGTGCTGGCCGCGGCGCTGCGCATCGGCGCCGCCGGGAGCGAGCTGCGCGCCCGCTACGTGCTCGGCCGGGTGCTGTTCGCCGGCAACCGGCTGACGGAGGCCGAGGAGCAGTTCAGGATCGTCCACGAGCTGTCCGTCGCGCGCGGCGAGAAGATCGTCACCGGCGAGGTCAAGAACGCCCTCGCCGTGGTCGTCGGCCGGCAGCGGCGCCACACCGAGGCGCTGTCGTGGTTCGACTCGGCCATGGGCTGGTACCGGGAGAACGGCGTGCCCGCCGGCGAGGCGCTGGTGCTCAGCTACTCCGCGCGCGACCACCTCGGCCTCAACCGGCCGGAGGACGCGATCGCCGCCGCCGAGAAGGGGCTGGCCATCTTCACCGAGATCGGCAGCGGCGCCGGCACCGCCCGCGCCCGCTACCACCTCGGCATCGTGCTGTCCCGCGTCGGCCGCCTCACCGAGGCCGTCCACCACCACGCCGAGTGCCTGGCGTTCTTCCGGGCCAGCAAGCAGCGCGTGTGGGAGCAGCGGGTGTGCTCGCGGCTGGCGGAGACGTTCATCGCGGCCAAGCGCTACCCGGAGGCGGTGCGCCACGCGGAGCAGGCGCTCGTCGTGTCCCGGGAGATCGGCCATCCGTACGGCGAGGCGCTGTCGCTGACCGTGCTCGGCAGGGCGCTCAGGGGCCTCGGCAGCACCGCGCGCAGCACCGACTGCCTACGGCAGGCCTTCGACATCTTCTCCAGGCTCGGCGCTCCCGAGGCCGGAGACCTCAGGGCTCTTCTCGACTCCGCCCGGGTCGCCAAGCCCGCTTCCGAGTCCGCTTCCGGGCCCGTCGTCGAGTCCTGAGTACAGCGCGTCGTCCAGTCGCGTCATCCACACATGGTTGATCAAGGCTGTCCTTAGGAGTCCCCAGACCAGTGGTGCAGCCCGGCCGGTCATCTCGGTCGCCGCGCCTCGCCAGGGGGCCCGGATGTCGGGTCGCTCGGCACGGCGGCCAGCCGCCTCACATCGACGACCGGCCGGACCCGACGCCGGCCTCGAACCCCCCGGGACCGGCGTCGTGCTTCCGAGCTTCCTCCCGAGGGCTCAACATCGGATCAACACCGGATTGCCTCACCGGTCAACGCGGTTGTCACGTGGCTCGTACGGACGGATCGGCTCGTACGGACGATCAGAGGGTGAAGTAGCCCTCGGCGATGAGGGGGCGCAGGGCGTCGGCGTGCAGCACCTGACCGTCGCCGACCAGCTCGGCGATCACGTTGAGCAGCGGCCCCAGCGCCAGGTCGCCGTCGCACACCCCCGCCAGCGCGGCCTCGACCGTGCCGACCTCCCGGCTGCGGCGCAGACCGTCCGTCTGGCGCAGCACGATCCGCATCGGGTCCTCGGCGCCGGGCAGCCCGATGCGCTCGTCCAGCAGTCCCTCGGCCGTGCGCAGCCGCGCCGCCTGGAGGTCCTCGACGCGGTGGGCCGTAGCGATGGCGTCGAGCACGCCGTCCACGTAGTCGCCCACCGGCAGAGCGACCTGGTGCGTGAGCTGCTCCAGGCGCACCACCGGGTCGAGCGTGCCGGAGTTGCGCATGGAGATCCAGCCGAAGCCGACCGCCTCGATCTTCCGCTCGTCGAACCACGCCAGCCAGCGGTCGTAGTGCTCCGCGTAGCCGGGGGTGCCCTGCTCGGCCGCGTCGCGCAACCACAGCTCGACGTACTCGGCGGGGTCCTGGACGTCGCGCTCCACCACCCAGGCGTCGCACCCGGTGCCCGCCAGCCAGCCGCCGACCCGGTCGCGCCAGTCCTCACCCTCGACGTGCAGCCAGTTGGCCAGGAAGTGGGCCTGGCCGCCGGGGGCGAGGTGGCGGGGCGCCTGCCGTACGAGGTCGCGGCAGAACGCGTCGCCGTCGCCGCCCGTCTCGCGGTACGTCAGGCGGCCACCGGGCGAGATCACGAACGGCGGGTTGGACACCACCAGGTCGAACAGCTCGTCCTCGACCGGCTCGAACATCGAGCCCGTACGGGCGTCCACGCCCGTGACGCCCGACAGCTCCCAGCTCAGCCGGGCCAGCTCGACGGCGCGCGGGTTGACGTCCGTGGCGGTGATCTCCTCGGCCCGCCCCGCCAGGTGGAGCACCTGCACGCCGCAGCCCGTGCCCAGGTCGAGGGCCCGCTGGACGGGGCGGCGGGTGACGAGCTGGGCGAGGTTCGCCGAGGCTCCGCCGGCGCCCACCACGTGGCCGGGGCGCAGGGCGGGGTCGCCCGGGCGCACCTTGCGGTCGGAGACCACGTAACCGCCGGTCTCCCACGGCTGGAGGTGCACCTGGGCGCGAACCGTGCCGCCTTCGGCGCTGACCAGCCCCGACTCGCGCACGGCGGCCGGTACCCGGTGGGCCGGGACCGGTACGCCGAGCCACCACAGCCGGATGAGCGTGCCCAGCGGATCGCCGTCGGCCGTCGCGCGCAGCGCCGGCACCAGTTCCTCTCGGGAGAGCGCCGAGGCCGCCACGTCGCCCAGGCGCTCGCGGACGCCGTCGATCGTGTAGCCGATCTCCAGCAGGTGGTCGCGCAGTCGTGCCAGTTCCACAGAGTCCATCCTTTCATCGCATAGGCCCGCGCATGATCCGATACCTACAGTGACCGTACTGTTACCGAGATACCCAAGCGTTCTGCAAGCGTGGGACAAGCCGGGCGCGATATCTCTTAGGAACCCTGCTCGACCGTTCGAAAGAGGAGCGGCCCCATGCTCATCCCGTGCCTGGCCTGCGAGTCCCGGTTCGTGCCTGACGAGTACTTCCGCGCCTGCTCCGACTACAACCGCGGCATGGACCTGGTGTCGTGGACCTGCCCACGTTGCGGCAACCGTGACGATCTGCGGGTGCTGCCCGGCGAGCTGGGCTTCGGCTACCCGTACAGGGGACGGTTCGACGTGCACGCCCGGGTGCGGGTGCCCGGCCTGCGCAGGCAGCGCGGTGACCTGCGGCTCGACATCTCGCTGGACAAGGCGTCGTGGCGGGTGGCGACCCGGGTGCGTCAGGCCGCCTGACCGCGCCGGCCGGGCTTGGAACGCGCCAGAGCGCCCCCAGGCCGGTTCTCCTGGCCCTGTCAGCTTTCGGCGCGCTGACGCAGGCTCTGCCAGGCGGCCTCGCCCAGTCCCTTGATCTCCTCGTCGGTGGGCGCGTGGGCGCCGGCGAACCACAGCCGGCACATCTCCTGCGCCGGGCCGAGCCACAGGACGTAGCACATGGTCGGGTGGACGGGCTGGAGCAGGTCGTTGTCCATGTGGGGCCGCCACCAGTCGGAGACGCGGCGGAAGAAGCCGCGGCGCAGCTCGTGGACCTCGTCGCCGCCCGGCTCGTTCTTGCGCGGCGGCCGCTCGCTGACCAGGAGCCTGGCCCGCTCGGGGTGCTCGCCGGCCCAGCGCATGTGGAAGGCCACGACGGCCTCGATGCCCTCGCGGGCCGTCTCGTGGCTCTCCAGCTCGGCGACGAACGCCTCCTGGTAGGTCGCGAGGATCTCGGCGTACAGCACGCCGAAGACGTGTTCCTTGCTGGCGAAGTGGTGGTAGAAGCTGCCGACGCTGACGCCGCTCTCCTCGCGGAGGCTGGCCAGCGTGGTGGCCGAGACCCCGTCCTGGCTGAATCGGCGCAGGGCTCCCTCGATGATGCGGGTGCGCCCGTCGCGTCCGTTCTTGGCACTCTTCACATTGTCAATGGTGAGGCACCAGAACGTTATTCCGCAAATACGGACGTCCGGTTGATCATAGCCGTCACCTCGACCGACCCGGAGACCACCTTCATCACCGCGTCCGGCCACTGCCTGCGGATCATCCTCAGCACCCGCCGGTTCTCGCCCAGGACGTCCATGCCGACCGTGGTCGCGCCACGTACGGCGGCCCGGAGCAGCAGCGCGTCGATCAGGCGCGGCCCGAGCCCGAGGCCCTGCCACTGGTCCGCCACCACCACGGCGACCTCCACGTCGGCCGCGCCGCCCCGGTAGCTCATGGCGTGACCGATGATCTCGCCGTCGAGCGTGGCCACCAGGGCGTCCCGCCGCTCGTCCAGGGCGATGAGCGCGCGCACGAGGCTCGCGGCCGGGCGGCTGACGCCGGTGAAGAAGCGCAGCGTCTGGGTCTGCAGCGAGAGCCCGGTCAGGAAGCGCCCGATCCGCTCCTCGTCGTCGGCGCGGGCGGGGCGGATCTGAGTTCCTAACATGGACTCAGCTTCTCCCGAACCGCCTGAGTCTGTCAATTGAACTCAGGTAAGATATGAGGCATGATCCTGCCTTTCCGGGCTGACAACTGCTCCATCGAGCGCACCCTGGAAGTCGTCGGCGAGAAGTGGACCTTCCTGGTGCTGCGCGAGGCGTTCCGCGGGGTACGCCGCTTCGCCGACATGCAGGCCGCCACCGGCGCCCCCCGGCAGGTCCTCAGCGCCCGGCTGGCCCGCCTGGTCGAGGAGGGCCTGCTGCGCAAGGAGCCGTACCGCGAGCCCGGTCAGCGCCAGCGCGACGAGTACCGGCTGACCGACAAGGGGCGCGACCTGTATCCGCTGCTGGTCGCGCTCATGCAGTGGGGCGACAGGTACCTCGCCGACGCCGACGGCCCTCCGGTGCTGCTGACGCACCGCGACTGCGGGGCGGCGATCGAGCTGCACCTGCGGTGCGCCGAAGGGCACGAGGTGGCCGGGCCGCGCCAGGTCACGGCGCTCCCCGGGACGGGCGCCCGCCTCCAGAGCGCCTGACGGCGGCCCCGAGGCCGCGCGCCCCTCAGGCGCGCCACCCGCCCGGCTCGCACCGCCGCCTGCCCGGGTTCAGGCACGCCACCCGTCCGGGTTCAGCGGGCCGTCCGGAGGTTCAGCGGGACGGGCGCAGGTGCCGCAGGCAGGAGCGGAAGTCCAGCACCGTCAGCAGCGCCGCCGCCGACAGCAGCACCGCGACCGCCGACGTCCGCACCAGCAGGTACGTCTCGATCGACTGGCTCAGCAGCAGCCACAGACTCAGCGTCGCGTTGCCGAGCTGCGCGCAGCCCCACACGAGCGACTGCCGGCCGAAGAAGCGCCGCATGACCGGCTCCTCCATCACGTGCGGCGGCAGCGGCACGAGGTCCTCCGCCACCCGCCGGGCCAGCGGCCTGCGCACCCGCGCGGTGCCCAGGAAGGCCGCGCTCGCGCAGAACACGCCCAGCGTCGGCTGGAGGAAGAACAGCACCGGGCTGCCCGACAGCAGCGCCAGCACCGCCCGCACGGTCACCATGCCGGCCGCCAGCAGCACCCCGCCCGGCACGCTCGTACGCCGGACCAGCCGGTAGATCACGCCCCCGTACACCCACGCCACGGACACCACCACGCCCCCCACGAACCCGGAGACGATCAGGCCCGCGTAGAAGACGGCGACGGGCAGGATCATGCCCTCGAACACCCGCGGCAGGGCGTGGCGGAGCAGGACGGCGAGCTTGGGCAGCTCGAACGCGTGTCCCTCGGGGGGCGCGGCAAGCACGGTCATGGGGCTCTTGGAGGGCCTCTCGGGGGGCTCGGCTGAAGGGGCGTCCGCGGGTCCGGAGCGGGCCTCGCGGCACGAATCACGACCGTACGCGATGAACTGACTTTCGGTAAGGGTTTCGACCAGATTGCGATAAGGTCACGCCCGCGCCACGGCCATGGTGTACCGCCCCGGAACCCCGAGGTGAGGCGCGTGAGGGGGCACAGGGGGCGGTGCCTACCCTTGAAGGGTGTACCGGTTCCTGCTGACGCCCCGCTGGATCGCGCTCCACGTCGTGGTGTTGCTCGTGATCCCCGCCTTCGTGTTCCTGGGACGCTGGCAGTTCGGACGGTTCGAGGAACGATCGGCCAACAGCCACGACGTCACCGCCAACCTGGAGGCCGCTCCGGCGCCCCTGGAGAGCCTGGCCGGGCAGGGGGTCAAGCAGTCCGACCGCTTCCGCGCCGTCACGGCGACCGGCACCTACGACCCCGCCCACGCCCTGGTGGTGCGCAGGCGGCCCCAGGAGGGCCGGCCGGGCTTCTACGTCCTCACCCCGCTGAAGCTGGCCGACGGCCGCGGCGTGATCGTCAACCGGGGCTGGGTGAAGGCCGGGGCGACCGCGGACACGCCGCCGGACGTGCCTCCGCCGCCGAGTGGTCAGGTAACTGTCACCGGCCGGCTACGTCTCGGCGAGACCGAGGAGTCGAGCGGCATCAAGGAACGACCCGGTCTGCCTCCCGGCCAGGTCCTGCTCATCAACCCCGGCTCGATCGGCAAGGGCCTGCCGTACAAACTGCTGGACGGATACGTCGAGCTCACGCGGCAGCAGCCCGCCACCGATCCGGCGCCCGCCCCGGTGCCCGAGCCCGACGTGGGCGCCGGCGGCGGACTCAACTTCGCGTACGGCGTGCAGTGGTGGCTGTTCATCGGCGTGGCCGTCGGCGGCTGGATCCTGCTGATCAGGCGCGAGGTGGCCGACCGGAAGGGCGGCGAGAGCTCCGGATCCCCGGCGGATCCGGCGAACCGGAGTGAGTCGATCTCCGGTGGGTAGGAGGCGCGCCGGGGTTCGCATGAGCGGCATCCTCACGAAGCGGACCCCTCACGGCCCGGGATCGTCCGTCATCCCCCTCCCGGCGATCCCGGGTCTCGAACACCGCCCCGGCCCCACCGGCCCGCCGCACCCGCGCGCCCCGCGGCTCGCCGCCCGGCACCCCGCCGCACCGCACCTCGCGGCTCCGCTCGTCCCGCGCCCGGCCGCCCCGAACGTGGCGGCCGGGGCCGTCCGGAGCGCCCGGCGGCGCCGCGGTGGATACCCAACGGAGACTTCGCAGCTTGTTCGACGTTATCCCGCCGTCGTACGGTTACCTGCGTGACTACGCCGCTGCTCCCCGATCCTGACCCAAGGCGGCGCGACTATGTGATCATCTCCGCCGACGATCACCTGATCGAGCCCCCCGACCTCTTCGAGGGCCGGCTCGCGGAGAAATATGCCGAGGTCGCGCCCAAGGTCGTGGAGACGGAGGCCGGTCACCAGGTGTGGCGCTACGGCGGCGCCACCTACCCGTGCGCCGGCATGGACGTCGGCGCCGGGCTCCCCCGCGAGCAGTGGACCCTCGACCCCATCCGCTTCGAGAGCATGCGCCCGGGCTGCCACGACATCGAGGCCCGCATCGAGGACATGGACCTCGCGGGCGTCTGGGCGGCCCTGTGCTTCCCCGGCATGCTGGCCGGTCAGGCGGGCATGCCGTTCGCCAAGACCCGCGACCAGGAGCTCGGCCTCGCCCTCGTCCGCGCGTGGAACGACTGGCACATCGACGTCTGGGCCGGCACCTACCCGGAGCGGATCATCGGCCTGCAACTGCCCTGGCTGCCCGATCCCGACGTCGCCGCCAAGGAGATCCGCGCCAACGCCTCCCGCGGGTTCAAGGCCGTGGTGTTCCCCGAGTTCCCGACGCGGCTGCGGCTGCCGTCGATCCACACCGGCCACTGGGACCCGTTCTTCGCCGCCTGCGAGGAGACCGGCACGGTCGTCGCCCTGCACACCGGGGCGTCGAGCTGGTCGCCGGTGCCGTCGCCCGACACGCCCATCGAGGCGATCACCACGCTGATCCCGACGAGCGCGATGTTCGCCTGCGCCGACTGGCTGTGGTCCGGCGTGCCGCTGCGCTTCCCCAACCTGCGCATCCTCATCGTCGAGGGCGGCGTGGGCTGGCTGCCGCTGCTCGCCCAGCGCGCCGACTACGCGCTCGACCACCCCGTGGCGGGCGAGGCGCAGTGGGACGGCGGCCTCAAGCCCAGCGAGGTGCTGCGCCGCAACTTCTTCTTCGGCACGCTGAACGACCACTCCCTGTCGGGGGTGCGGCTGGCGGTCGGGCTCGACCACGTGCTCCAGGAGAGCGGCTACCCGCACTCCGACTCGACGTGGCCCGACACGCAGAAGTCCGTCGCGCGCAACCTGGGAGCGCTGCCACCGGCCGACATCGCCAGGGTCGCGTACGGCAACGCCGCCCGGCTGTTCGGCCACCCGCTGCCGTCACGCGCCTGGCTGCGCATGGAGGAGATCTAGCCCTCGCCTACTCCACCGCCGGAGCGCCGTCCAGGGTGCCTCGCACGATCTTGCGCTCGTGGTCGAGGTAGCGGCCGCTCTCACCGAGCAGCGAGCCCAGCAGCCAGAGGAACACCCCGAAGTCGTCGGCCACGCCGACCAGGACGAGGAAGTCGGGCACGAGGTCGATCGGGGAGATCAGGTAGAGCACGCCCAGCCCCATCATGGCGAGCTTGCCCTTGCCCATGCCCTCGTACCGGCCGCTGGTCACCGCGCCGATCAGCCGTGGGATCGCGCGCACTCGCGCCATCAGGCCGGGGGTGCCGGGCTTGGAGACGTCCCGGTACACCTTCCACGCGGCTGCGGCTCGTGCTGCTTTCGCCATCATGCGCCCTCCTCTACCCAGGCCTCTCACGACATAACGCGTCAGCCGGGGCGCGGGTTCCCGCGGACAGCTCGGAGTCCGGCGGTTCGCGCGTACGCCTCAGAGTTGGGGGGCGAGGTCCCGTACGGCCTGCTCCAGCGGAACCTCGCCGCCGGGGACGGGCGCGAGGACGGGGGTGTCCAGCCCGTTGGCGACGTACTCGCGGATCCGGGCCCGGCACGTCGCCGCGTCCCCGTGCACCACCAGGGCGTCGACCACCTCGTCCGGGATCGCCTTGAGCGCCGCCTGCCGGTCGCCCGCCGCCCACGCCTCGCGCATGGGCCGCAGCACCTCTCCGCGCCCCAGCCACTCGTGGAAGGCCGCGTACACCGGCACGGTCAGGTACGCGGCCAGCATCCGGCGGGCCAGCGCCCGTACCCGGTCCGCGTCCTCGCTCACGCACACGAACAGCCGGGCGATCAGCTCGGTGTCCGGCCCGATCTCCGCGCGCACCCGCCGGACGTCCTCGGGCGAGAGCCAGTTGGTGATGGCGCCGTCCGCCTCCTCCGCCGCCAGCCGCAGCATGCGGGGCCGCAGCGCGGCCAGCACGATCCTGGGCGGCTCCACAGGGGCCTTCTCCAGCCTGAACCCACCGATCTCGAACGTCTCGTACTTCTCGGTCACCTTCTCGCCCGCCAGCGCCCTCCTGAGGAAGCGCAGCGTGTCGCGGGTCCGCGCGTACGGCTTGGCGAACGTGCCGGCGTTCCAGCGCTCGACGATCGCCGGCGAGGAGGAGCCGATGCCGAGCACGAACCGGCCGGGCGCCAGGTCGGCCAGCGTGGCGGCGGACATGGCGAGCAGCCCCGGGCCGCGCGTCGAGACGGGCACGATCGCGGTGCCCAGCCGGACCCGGGGCGCCCACTGCGCGGTCAGGGCCAGCGGCACGAACCCGTCCACACCGCTCACCTCGGCCGACCAGACGTCGGTGTAGCCGAGCGCGGGCAGCTCCTCCACCAGTTCGCGGGACTCGGCCAGCGAGCGGTCCTGGAAGGGCAGGGTCATGCCCCAGTTCCGGCCCTGAGTCGTCTGCGGGGTCATCTGCTGCGTCATCGCGGCCTCCGGCTCGGCGTCCGTACCCGGTGACCATACCAACCGGACGGTATGCCGTCGCGGGGGCTCACGCCCGCAGTTCGTGGACCGCCGCGATGAAGTCCTTGGTGATCCCGCGCAGCCCCGGCAGGTGCGACAGCCCCACGAGCCGGTCCACCAGCGGCACGGTCACGTCGATCAGCCGGTACGTGCGCTCGCAGCCCGGCGAGGTGTCGTGCACCCAGAACAGCACCATGCCCATCGACAGCAGCCAGAGCAGCTCGGGCAGCTCCTCGCGCAGGTCCTCGTTCATGCGGTCGCGCGAGCCCTCGACGACCTGCCGGTAGACGGCGATCGACGCCTCGCGGGCCGGCGAGGTCTGCGCGCTGAACGGGCTCAGCGGGTTGGTCGGCTCCGCCGCGTGCTTGAAGAACTTCACCGCGAACTCGTGGTACGGCTCCGACACGCGCACCCACTCGCGCAGCACGCCGCTGAGCCGCGCGGCGAAGGAGGTCTCCGTGTCGAGCAGGTCGCGGCAGGCCACCTCGTGCTCGGTCTGGGCGCGGTCGTAGTACGCCTGGATCAACGCCTCCTTGCTCTCGAAGTAGTAGTAGGCGTTACCCACGGACACCCCGGCCTCTGCCGCGATGGCGCGCATGGTCGTCGCGTCGAAGCCGCGCTCCCGGAACAGTCGCAATGCCGTCTCGACGATGACCTCTCGGGTGCTCTCCGATCCTCGGTTTCGGGCTTCGGACACGTTCGTCACTTTACGGCTTCGTACCGGGTTAGGTCATGGAGCCGCACGGTGATCGACACCACAGGGCAAAAACCAGGAGGGACGCGGGTTATCCGGTGTGAAGCATGGGATTGATGTTTTCAGGCGGAAGGGCTATTTCCGCGAAAAGGCATCGACATGTGGATACGTGGAAGAGTGCGGCCTCTGCTGGTCGCGTTCCTCGGCATTGAGATCTCCATCATCGCGCTGGCGTCCACCGCCTCGGCCGCACCCGTGACCACGGACGGCGAACCGGGGGTGACGCCGCCCGTGATCATCAGGTCGTACTCCGTCGCCCTCCCGCGACGGGGCTCAGCCAAGCGCCGGGAGGCGCGCGTGGCGGACCTCGACCAGGTCCGCGTCCGCAACGCGCCGATGGTGCGGATGTCGCACGACCTCGCCGCGGGATTCCTGGAGGAGGCGGGGATGCGCTACAAGTCGTCCGGGCACTGCACGAACCGGCGCATCTTCACCTGCACGTCGCTCGACAAGGTCCGCACCGGCACGATCAACCGGATCATCGACCTGAAGCGCGAGAGCGGCTGCCCGATCACGGTGACGGGCGGCACCGAGGCCGGCCACGCGCCGGGCCGCTTCAGCCACGGCTCCGGCTACAAGCTCGACATCTCACACAACCGCTGCATCGACCGGTACGTCACCGACCACTACCCGCGGACCAGGACGCGCGGCGACGGCTCGGCCCTGTACCGCTCGGACGCCGGCACGGTCTTCGCCGACGAGTCGGACCACTGGGACATCCTGTTCCGCTGAGGCTCCACCTGAACCGACGGGCCACTTGAACCGACCGGCCACGTGAACCGACCGGCCGCGCATCCCCAGGTGGACGGCCCACGCACGCCTGAAGGGCGCACGCGGACCCTCGCGGGACCACGCACGCCCTTGACCTGCGGCTACGGCGTCAGAGCTCGCTCGCGACCAGTTCGGCGATCTCCGCCGCGTTGAGGGCCGCGCCCTTGCGCAGGTTGTCGCCGCACACGAACAGGTCGAGCGTGTTGGGGAAGTCGAACGCCTGCCGGATCCGGCCCACGTAGGTGGGATCGTTGCCGACCACGTCGAGCGGCGTCGGATAGACCCCGTTGGCCGGGTCGTCCATGAGCACCACGGTCGGCGCCGCCTCCAGCACCCGGTGGGCGTCGGCGACCGTGATGTCGCGTTCGAAACGGGCGTGGACGGCCAGCGAGTGCGTGGTCACCACGGGCACCCTGACGCAGGTCGCGGAGACCTTGAGGTCGGGGATGCCGAGGATCTTGCGCGACTCGTTGCGCAGCTTGACCTCCTCGGAGGCCCAGCCGCCGTCCTTGTACGAGCCCGCCCACGGCACCACGTTGAACGCGACGGGCGCCGGGAACGGCGAGTCGTCGGACAGCTTGTTGGCCAGGGCCTTGCGCACGTCGCCGGCCGTCTGGCCGACCGAGCGGTCGCCGGCCAGCGCCTCGACCTCGTCGTACAGCCGGGCAGGGCCGGCCACGCCGGCGCCCGACACCGCCTGGTAGGAGGCGACGACGAGCTCCTTGAGGCCGTACTCGGCGTGCAGCGCGCCCATGGCGGCCATCATCGACAGCGTGGTGCAGTTGGGCGTGGAGATGATGCCCCGGGGACGCTGACGCGCGTCCTGCGGGTTGACCTCCGGCACGACCAGCGGGACGTCGGGCTCCATGCGGAAGGTGCCGGACTTGTCGATCGCGATCGCGCCGCGCCCGGCGGCGATCGGCACCCACTCGGCGGCGACCTCGTCCGGCACGTCGAAGATGGCGATGTCGATGCCGTCGAACACCTCGGGGGCGAGGGCCTGGACGACGACGTCCTCGCCGCGCACCTTCAGCGTCTTGCCCGCCGAACGCGGGGAGGCGACGAGACGGATCTCGCCCCAGATGTCGTCACGGGTGGACACGATGTCGCGCATGACGGTGCCCACGGCGCCGGTGGCGCCGATCAGGGCGAGATTGGGCCTGCTCATCGTCCGGTACCTCCATACACCACGGCTTCGACCTGGTCGGCGTCGAGATCGAAGGCGCGGTGCGCGGCCGCCACGGCCGCGTCCACGCCGTCCTGCCCGACGATCACAGAGATGCGGATCTCCGAGGTGGAGATCATCTCGATGTTGACCCCCGCGTCGGCGAGGGCGGCGAAGAACGTCGCGGTGACGCCGGGGTGCGAGCGCATGCCCGCGCCGATCAGCGACACCTTGCCGATCTGGTCGTCGAACAGCAGCGACTCGTAGGCGATGTCACCCTGGATCTTCTTCAACGCCGTCAACGCCGTCGAGCTGTCGGCCGTGGGCAGCGTGAAGGAGATGTCGGTGCGGCCCGTGGCCGCGGCCGAGACGTTCTGCACGATCATGTCAATGTTGATCTCGGCGTCCGCCAGAGTTTTGAAGATCGCGGCAGCCTCTCCGACCTTGTCGGGGACCCCGACAACGGTGATCTTGGCCTCGCTCCGGTCGTGCGCGACGCCGGAGATGATCGGCTGCTCCATCTCGGTTCCTTCGGTGTAAGGGTCGGAGACGACCCACGTGCCTTCCTTGGTGCTGAACGAGCTGCGTACGTGGATCGGCAGGTCGAAACGGCGAGCGTACTCGACGCACCGCAGGTGGAGGATCTTGGCCCCGCAGGCCGCCATCTCCATCATCTCGTCGTACGAGATCTTGGGGATCTTGCGGGCCGCGGGCACGATGCGCGGGTCGGCGGTGAAGATGCCGTCGACGTCGGTGTAGATCTCGCACACGTCGGCCTGCAGAGCCGCCGCGAGCGCCACCGCCGTGGTGTCGGAGCCGCCCCGGCCCAGCGTGGTGATGTCCTTGGTGTCCTGCGAGACGCCCTGGAACCCGGCCACGATCGCGATGTGGCCGCGGTCGAGCGCCTCACGGATGCGGCTCGGCGTCACGTCGATGATGCGCGCCTTGCCGTGCGTGGAGTCGGTGATCACGCCCGCCTGCGAGCCTGTGAACGAGCGCGCCTCGTGCCCCAGGTTGGCGATCGCCATCGCCAGCAGGGCCATCGAGATGCGCTCGCCGGAGGTCAGCAGCATGTCGAGCTCGCGGCCCGGAGGCAGCGGCGACACCTGCTCGGCCAGGTCGAGCAGCTCATCCGTCGTGTCGCCCATGGCTGAGACGATCACGACGACGTCGTTGCCGGCTTTTTTCGTCGCGACGATCCGCTGCGCGACCCGCTTGATGCAGGACGCGTCGGCGACGGACGAACCACCGTACTTTTGCACAACGAGCGCCACGAGAGTCTCCCGGATTGGACTGTGAGCTGCCAGTCTACTGGCGGCCTCTCGTGCCGCCGCTGGCCCGTACCACTATGTGGGACGGACGGGGTCGCTCCGTGGACAGGGGGATCAGACCGCCGTGGTCTCCTCCGCGACGTCGAGACGCGAGTGCGCGGCCAGCGCCTGCAGGGCCCGCATGGCCGCGCCGGCGTGGTTGCCCCACGTGTTGAAGTAGGAGTACTGCCACCACCACAGCGCCTCGTGCGGCCGGCCCGCCTGGTAGTGCCGCAGCCCGTGGATGAGGTCGGCGGCCACCGCGGTCAGGTCGTCGGACAGCCGGTACGGCGTGACGTTCGTGTCCTTGTACGGGTCGAACACCTCGGCGTAGTCGTCGACCGCCCCCAGCCGCTCGGCCAGCGCGGTGCGCACACCGTCGATGTCGGGGTCCTCACTCAGCGGAGGCTCGTTGTTGCCCGAGAGGATCACATCCTCGTTCGCCCCGAGCTTGGCTCCCGCGAGACTCATCTGCGCGACCTCGACCAGCAGCAGCGACCAGATGGCGTCGCCGCCCTCGCCGCCCGCGACCCTGGTCAGGCCATCCAGGTAGTTCTGCGCGTGCGCCGCGATCTCCTCGGCCAGCGCGCTCCACTGGTCAGACATCCAACAGCCTCCGTCCTTCGAACGCCCGGCCCAGCGTCACCTCGTCGGCGTACTCCAGGTCACCGCCCACGGGCAGGCCGCTGGCCAATCGTGTCACCTTCATGCCCATCGGCTTGACCAACCGGGCCAGATAGGTCGCCGTCGCCTCGCCCTCGAGGTTGGGGTCGGTGGCGAGGATCAGCTCCGTGACCCGGCCGTCCGCCAGGCGCGTCATGAGCTCGCGGATGCGCAGGTCGTCGGGCCCGATGCCGTCGATCGGGCTGATCGCGCCGCCGAGCACGTGATAGGTGCCGCGGAACTCACGCGTCTTCTCGATCGCGACGACGTCCTTGGACTCCTCCACGACGCAGATCACATGGGTGTCGCGACGCGGGTCGCGGCAGATGCGGCACTCCTCCTCGGAGGCCACGTTGCCGCAGACCCGGCAGAACCGGGCCTTCTCCTTGACCTCCAACAGGGCGTGCGCCAGCCGTTTGACATCGGCCGGGTCGGCCGCCAGCAGGTGGAACGCGATCCGCTGCGCGCTCTTCGGCCCGACCCCCGGCAGCAGCCCGAGCTCGTCGATCAGGTTCTGGACGACGCCTTCGTACATGGTCTAGAACCCTGGCAGCTGACCGAGACCGCCGCCGCCGAGGCCCTGCGCGAGCGGCCCGAGCTTCTCCTGCTGCAGGTCGGCCGCCGCCCGGACCGCGTCGCGGACGGACGCGATCACCAGGTCGGCGATGGTGTCGGCCGTGTCCTGCGGGTCGCCGGCGTCGACGACACTCGGATCGATCTTGAGTTCGAGCAGCTCTCCCGAGCCGTTGACGACCGCCGTGACCAGGCCCCCGCCGGCCGAGCCCTCGATCTGCGCGTCGTTGAGCTCCTGCTGGGCGCTCACGAGCTGCTGCTGCATGAGCTGGGCCTGCTCCAGCAGCTGCTGCAGGTTGACATCCCCTGGGTTCACCGTCTGCGCTCCTCGTGGCTCCGCGTTCTTGACTGCCACGAGCCTACGGTGTTTGGCGCCCGTCATGTACTGGGGGCTTACCAGTGTTTCGCCTCAGGTGGTTCTGTTCGGCCGGGTCCCGGCCCCCCTCCAGTGTCCGAGACCCGGCCGGCACGCCGGCCGGAGCGGCCGCGCCGGGCCAGCGTTCGGTGCCCGACCGTAGACTCCCTCACGTTGCACACACGTTGCGACTGCGCAATCACTGTGCGCGATACGTCGAAGTACTTGCGCCGACCGCCTCCGAGCGCGGATGCTCGCCATACGGGTCGACTACTTGGAGTGGCCGATGAGTTACGCCGATCTCGATGCGTACTCCCGCCGCCTGCGCGCCGCCCACGACGACGCGCTGAGCGGAGCGGGCGGGCCCGCCGAGCCCGGCCCGGCGGCACGCGACAGGGCATCGGGTCCGGGCGCGACCCGTGGGAGCCGCGGAACCGGCGGGGCCGGTGGAGCTGCGAGCGGGCCAGTCACGATCGGCGGGGCTGGGAGCGGGCCAGTCACGATCGGCGGGGCTGGGAGCGGGCCAGTCACGATCGGCGGGGCTGGGAGCGGGCCAGTCACGATCGGCGGGACCGGCGGAGGCGAGAGTGCCCGGTGGCTCATCTCCACCTCCTGGCGCCGCTCCGTCGAGGCCGGCGTCGACCCGGAGGACGGCCCCGCCCCCCTCACCCTCGACCTGTCCCGCCTCGGCGACGTGCGCGACGCCCACCCGCTGCGCCCCCTGCTCCCGCTGCTCACCGAGACGCTCTCGCGGGTGGCCGACGAGTCCCGGCACATCGTGGTCGTCACCGACAGGGACGGCCGGGTGCTGTGGCGCGACGGCAATCCCGGCGTCATGCGCAGCGCCGACCGCATCGGCCTGAGCGAGGGCCACGGCTGGTCCGAGGAGCGCATGGGCACCAACGGCATCGGCACCGCCCTGGCGGTCCTGCGCCCGGTCAACGTCTACTCCGCCGAACACCTGCTGCGCCTGCTGCACATCTGGTCGTGCAGCGCCGCCCCCATCGTCGATCCCGACTCGGGCGAGGTGCTGGGCTGCGTCGACGTCAGCGGCACCGCGCCCAGCCTGCACCCGGCCACCGCCGCCCTGGTCGGCGCCGCCGCCCGGCTCGCCGAGTCACAGCTCGCGCTGCGCATGTACGAACGCGACGAGCGGCTGGTCCGCCGGTACGAGGAGCTGCGCGGCAGGCCCGGGATCCTGCTGTCGGCCACCGGCCGCGTCATCGCCGGCGACCCGGGCGGCACCCTCGGCCCCCGCGTGCAGCTCCCGGCCGCCGGCGACCGCCTGCCGCTGCGCGACGGGAGAACGGCGGCGCTGGAGCCGTTCTGCGGCGGCTACCTGGTGCGGACCACGACCACGGCGACGGCGACGGCGACGGCCACGGCCGCGACGACGGCCACGCCGCCCACGCTCCGCCTCGGCTTCCTCGGCGAGGTGATCCCCACGGCCGCCGTCGGTGAGCGCCGCCTGCCGCTCTCCCTCCGCCACGCCGAGATCCTCGCGCTGCTCGCGCTCCACCCCCGCGGCCTCAGCGCCGAACAGCTCTCCTTCCACCTGTACGGCGACGCGGGCAACCCGGTCACCATCAGGGCCGAGATCCACCGGCTGCGCGCCCAGCTCCGAGGGACCATCGGCGCCAAGCCGTATCGGCTGACCTCCCCGGTGGAGGCCGACTTCCTGGAGCTGAGACGCCTGCTGGCGGCCAACGCCCCCGCGGCGCTGGCACGCACGTACAAGGGCCCGCTGCTGCCGCGTTCGGAGTCACCGGAGATCCGCCGCGAACGCGACGAGCTGGAGGTCCAGGTACGCGCCTGCCTCCTGCTGCACGGCTCGCCCGACGACCTGTGGACCTACGCGCAGACCGCCAACGGCCGCGACGACCTGCAGATCCTCGAACGGCTCGCGGACTCCTTACCCTTCGCCGACCACCGCGCCGCCGCCGCCCGCGCCCGCCTCTACACCTGCTGACCGCTCACAGCGGCTCGCGCCCATGTTCTGAACCTGCAGGCCACCTTCCACAGCGGTTCCCGCACACCTCTACACCCTGCCGGCCCTCCAAACGGTCCGCGCGCCTCTACACCTGCCAGCCCGCTCACAGCGGTCCGCGCCCACCTCTGCGCCTCGTGCCCCTGCCGCCACGCCGCCGAAAGGCCGCACCGCCCACCACTTGCCGCTGCGGTGAGGCGACCGCCCCCTTCACCCGCGCAGTTCCCGACGCGCCCACGCGACTCCCGGCGTCATCGTGTGAGCATGCCCCGGCTCCCCCGAAACGCCCACCACTGCCCGCGCCTTTACGAGCGCGTCATGAAGCCACCATCCGGCATCGCAAGGAGGCCCCCCTCACCCCATCACCGCCCCTCACGGCGAGACCATCGCCCCCCGGGCGTCCTCAGGGCAAGGACACCTGAGCGAGCGCCCCGAGGCGGCGAGGGCCCGAGACGAGACGCGAACCCGGGGGTACGAGACACGGCCCGACGAACGAGACGCGAACCCCTGGGGCAACGCGTGGCCCAAGGGACGAGGCGTGAAACCCGAGGACGACGCGTAGACCCCGACGAACGAGACGCGAACCCCCGGGGTACGAGACACGGCTCCTGGGAGACGAGGCGCGCACCTCGGGGACGACGCGCGGAACCCCAGAGAGGAGACGTGAACCACGAGGACGACGCGTAGGCCCCGAGGGACGAGACGTGCACCTCGGGGATCGGACTCACAGCCCCCGGACGAAACACCTCGGACCCGGGAGAACTCCGACCTGCGAGGACAGGACGACGTCAGGTGTGGTCGATCTCGCCGATGACCGTGGCGCCGAGCTCCCGCTGGAGCAGGGCCATGCCGGACAGTTCGTCCACGTCGGCGTTGGCGTCGTTCAGCGGATCGACATCGTCGGCGTCGGGCACCCTGCCGCGGCCCGGCACCGTCTCCGGCCACGCGGACGCCGGGCGCGACCCCGGAGCCCGGGGAGCCCGGGGGCCCGCCTGCGCCGCAGCCTTGGCCGCGGACCGCGCGGCGGCCAGACCGGAGCCGACCACCCCGGAGCCTGCCGTGCCATTGCTCGTCGCGCCGTTGCTCGTCGCGCCGGAACCCGCCGTGCCGCCGCTCGCCAGGCCGGCCGCCGCCAGTGCGCCATCCTGCGAGGCCGGCTCTCCGCCCCACGACGCGCCGCCCCTGGCGGCATTGGTGTCGGTGGGATCGGGAGTGGGCGGCGAACCCATGCCGGGATCGTCCGGAGCGTCGGGCCACGACTCGTCGGTCGTCTGCCTGCCGTGCCCACCGGACGCCTGACCTCGGCCCGCCTGCTGCGCCTGAGTCTCCTGAGGCCCGGAACCACCTGGCTGGCCCGAGCCGCCCTGATGCCCCGAAACACCGTGCTGCCCCGAAACGCCCTGAGGGGCCGAAGCGGCGCCGGGCTCGCCGGCCTCCTGTGCGCCGCTCCCGTCGTGGGACGAGCCGTGCGAGCCCGTACGGCCGGACGGCGCGTGCGAGGCCGGGCCGCCGGGCGCGTGGGACGCCGGAGCGGCGGGCTGTTGCGGCACCGGTTGCGACTGGGGCCGGGCCGGGCCGGGCGGCGGACCGCCCGCGGGGCCACGCGACCCGCCCGCGACCGGGGAGCCGCCGACGACCGACTCCACCCGCCAGGTGCTGCCGAGGACGTCACCCAGCGCGGCGGCCACGACGGCGTCCTTGCCGCCGCCGGTGAAGTTCTTCATGGCGCCGACCTGGCTGAAGCCGAGGGTGACGAGGTTGCCCTCGACGCCGACGACCTGGGCGTTGGTGCTGACATTGGCCCAGACGACGATGCTTCGCTGCTTCAGCGCCGCCAGCACGGCGGGCCACTGCTGCTGGAGAAGGGCGAGCCCTGAGCCTCCACCGGCGCCCGGCTGTCCCGCCGGGGCGTGGCCGCCCGCCTGACCGGCCGGGGCGGCTCCCGCCGACGCGCCCGGGGCCGGGCCGGTGGCGGCGTGTTGTCCGTGTTGTGCGTGTCCCGAGGTCTGCTGCGCGGGCGCTCCGGGCCGCGTGGTCTCGGGCCAGCCGTCGTCCTGCTGCGCGGCACCGGGCGTGCCGACGGCCGGACCGCCCGCGACAGCACCGGCTTGACCACTCCCGGCACCCGGGTGACCGGCCCCGACGCCCGCGTGGCCGCCGGCCGTGGCCTGGCCCTCGACGCCCGCCCCCTCGGAGGCGGGTCCTCCCGCACCCGGCGCGTCACCTGCCGAACCGGGGTGGGCGGGCTGGACGGCGGGGGCGACGGGAGCGGCGGCGACGGGGACCACGGGACCGCCAGAGCCAGCCGGACCGCCCTGTCCGGCCGTACCCGTCACTCCACCCTGACCGGCCGTCCCGATGGCTCCGCCCGGGACCGGCGCACCCGCGCGGGCGGCCATCGCGGCGAGCGTGCCACCGCGCTCCAGGCGTTCGAGGCGCGCGAGCAGGGCCTCCTCGCCCTTCGCGGCGCCGGGAAGCAGCACCCGCGCGCACATCAGTTCCAGCAGCAGCCGGGGTGAGGTCGCGCCGCGCATCTCCGTCAGCCCGGCGTTGAACACCTCGGCGGCCCGCGTCAGCTCGGCGGGCCCCATCGAGCCGGCCTGCTGCACCAGGCGCTCCAGCTCGTCGGCCGGGCGGTCGAGCAGGCCGCTGGACACCGCCTCGGGGACGTTGGCCAGGATGACCAGGTCGCGGAAACGTTCCAGCAGGTCGGAGGCGAAGCGGCGCGGGTCGTGGCCGCCCTCGATGACGCGGTTGACCGTGTGGAAGACCCGGCCGCCGTCACGGGCGGCGAACGCGTTGACGATCTCGTCGAGCAGGTCGCCGTCGGTGTAGCCGAGCAGGGAGACGGCCTTGGTGTACGTGATGCCGGCGTCGTCGGCGCCCGCGAGGAGCTGGTCGAGGATCGACAGCGAGTCACGCGCGGACCCGGCGCCGGCCCGCACGACCAGCGGCAGGGCGTTCGGCTCGAAGGGGACGCTCTCGGAGGTGAGGATCTCCTCCAGCAGCGCGCGCAGCGTCGCCGGCGGCATCAGGCGGAACGGGTAGTGGTGGGTGCGCGACTTGATGGTGCCGATGACCTTCTCGGGCTCCGTCGTCGCGAAGATGAACTTCAGGTGCGGCGGGGGCTCCTCGACGAGTTTGAGCAGCGCGTTGAAACCCTCGCGGGTCACCATGTGCGCCTCGTCGATGATGTAGATCTTGTAGCGGGCGGCGACCGGGGCGAAGAAGGCCCGCTCGCGCAGGTCGCGCGCGTCGTCGACGCCGCCGTGGGAGGCCGCGTCGATCTCGATGACGTCGAGGTGGCCGGGGCCGGTGGGGGCGAGGGCGACGCACGACTCGCAGACGCCGCAGGGGTCGGGGGTGGGGCCCTTCTCGCAGTTGAGGGAACGGGCCAGAATGCGGGCGCTGGACGTCTTGCCGCATCCCCGGGGGCCGCTGAACAGGTAGGCGTGGTTGATGCGCCCCGAACGCAGCGCCTGGCGCAGCGGATCGGTGACGTGCTCCTGTCCCTTGACCTCGGCGAAGGTCCCGGGTCGGTACTTGCGATAAAGCGCAAGGCTCATGCGACCATCCCGCCTGCGAGGGGCCCAAACGAAGAGAACCCCTCGCACACCCGCCAGAGCCCGCTTATCCTTGCTGCCTTCCGGCCCTGGGGAGGTTCACAGGATGACGCCGCGCGAGGGGTCCGTGGACAGTCTAGCGGGATCCGGCAGTGCTCGCTGCAGCGAAATCCGCCACGGAAATCGTGGTCTCCCCACCACCGGAAGTCCGGTAAGCTCGTCGGCGGAGGATTCGCCTAGTGGCCGAGGGCGCACGCTTGGAAAGCGTGTATAGGGCAACCTATCAGGGGTTCAAATCCCCTATCCTCCGCCAGCTCAGAAGGGGTGTGCCGTCGTGACGGCACACCCCTTCCGGCTTTCCGGTCCCAAGTCTGCGTCACCGCAACGCGACCCCTCACACCGTGGCCCGCGCCACGAGTGCCGGCGTCATGGCCGACTCGCACAGGCCGCACGTCTCCGAGCGGCCCGCCCTCGTCAGCCACCAATCGTCGGCTACGGTGGCCGGCCATGGGTACGGACTGAGCGCCCGCGGCCGTGCGCGACGTCGCGCGCAAGGACCTCGGCGAGCTCGTACGGCTGGCACGCGCCCACACGCGCTTGGCCCACGCACTCGGTCACACGCTCCGCACGACCCCTCCTGAAGAGACGAACCCGCCGGAAGAGATCGACCACGACACGGTCCTCGCGCGGTGGCGGGACATCGACGAGCGGCTGCGCTCGCTGCTGGTCCTCGATCTGGACAACCCCCGCCGGGTCCTCGTCGTCGGCGCCGATCCCATCTTTCCGCCCGAGTGGCGGCAGGCGGCCTGGGCGACTGAGCACGGCGGACGGGTGTGCCCGGCGAGGTTCGTCCTGAGAAGGTGAATCCTTTCGCGCTGTCGAGGCCTCTTATGGGGGTGACGGTCACGCTGGGAGGAGATGCGGATGGGTGACGTCGTGATGCCGGCTGTGCCGCCGGCGCCACAAGGGGCCTCGTCGCGGTGGCGAGGGTGCGGACGTGGCTGACCGCGGCTGGGCGAGCACGCAGCTCATCGAGGCGGCGCAGGCCGGTGATCGAGAGTCGATCACCGCGGTGGTCCATGGCGCCCACACTCACGTGCGGCGCTTCGCGGAGCATCTCTGTGCGTCGCCGCAGGATGCCGAGGACGCCGCGCAGGAAGCGCTGATCATCCTCTATCGGAAGATCGGTTCACTGCGCGCCACCGGGGCGCTGGCTTCGTGGATGTTCAGAATCGTCCGGAACGAGTGCCTGCGCCGTGCCCAGTCGCTGTTCGACCGCTATGACGAACCCGGTGCCGGTCTGGTGACGTCGGCCGAGGAGGAGGTCATCCGGCGCCTGGAAGCCGAGCTCGTCGCGCAGGCGATCAGGGAGCTGCCGGACGTCCAGCGCCGAGTTCTGATCATGCGGGACGTCCTGGGCCACCCGGGGCGGCGAGTCGCGGAGACGCTCGGCCTGAGCAACGCCGCGATGAAGTCCCAGCTGCACCGGGCTCGCAGCAGGGTCCGGCTCAGTCTGGCCGGGAAGACCGACGCCACCGGCGTCCCGCGCGACCCCGGAACCACCGCCGCCTGACCTGAGCGCCGCTTTTCCACAACCCGAGCCGAAGGGGAGTTCCACCATGCTCGAAACCGGATCGCCCGCACCCGACGTGGTGCTGGAGGACACCGACGGCCACACCGTCCGTGTGTCCGACCACCAGGGCAAGCACGCCGTGCTGATCTACTTCATGCGGTCGACGACGTGCCCGGTCTGCAACTGGCACGTCCAAGACCTCGTCCGGCGTCGCGACGAGCTCGCCGCCGGCGATGTGCGGGTGCTTGTCGCGGTTCCCGAGGACCGTGAAACAGCGGCCGAGTGGAAGGCCAGGCGCCGGATCCCGTTCCCGGTCCTCGTCGGCCGCGGCGGCGGCACCCCGCACGAGATGATCGGCCTGAACAGGAAGGCTTTCGGTGCGCTTCAGCAGTCAGGCACCGTCCTCATCGATTCCCAGGGCGTGATCCGCCACGCCCACGGCGCCACCATGCCCACGGGTGGCTACCAGCGGAAGGAGATCACCGCCGCCGTCCAGGCTCTGCGCGTCGGAGGGTGATCGCCTGATCGGTCTCCGGGGGTTCATCCCGTCCACAGTTTTGCATCAAGTGGTGCAGAACCGGTAGCGTGCCCCCATGGCGCGACCACGGACGTTCGACGAGGACCGGGTCCTCGAACAGGCGATGCGGGCCTTCTGGCTGCACGGCTACGAGGGCACCTCCACGCGCGACCTGTGCGAGGCCACCGGCCTGGACCGCAGCAGCGTCTACAACGCGTTCACCAGCAAGCACGAGCTGTTCCGGCGAGCGCTGACCCGCTACACCGAGGCCATGACGGCCACCCAGACGGAGATCCTGGAGGACGGCGACCGGCCCGCCATCGAGCGGATCCGGGCGCTGTTCGCCAAAATCATCGACGACGAGTTCACGTTCAGGGGCGACGCGCCCAGCATCGGATGCCTGGGCGTGAACACGACCGTGGAGTTCGGCGGGCGCGACCCGGAGATAGCCCGGCTTCTCGAACAGGACGCGGCGCGCCGCCTGGAGACGCTGCGCGCGGCCGTCGAGGCGGGGCGCCGCGACGGCGACATACGCTCTCCCCGCGATCCGGCCGCGCTGGCCCGCTATCTGAACGCCGTGACGGCCGGCATCCGCGTCGCCGCCCAGGGCGGGGCCGACCGTGCCGTCCTGGAGGCCATCGCCGAGACCGCGCTGGACGCCGTCACCGCCACCGCCTGACTTCCCGCCGGCCCGGTTCCAGGGGCGTGCCCGCGTCCCCACCCACGCGCCGGCCCCTCCGGCGCCTCCCTCACGCCCGCATTCTGCACTGATCAGTGCAAAACTTGGGGAGCACCTCTTGCCCAGATCCGTGTACGTCCTGGCCTTCGGCATCTTCGCCATGGTCACCAGCGAATTCGCCGTCGCCGGGTTGATGCCCCAGATGGCCCGCGGTCTCGGCGCCACCATCCCGCAGATCGGGTACCTCATCACCGCCTTCGCGGCGGCCATGGCCGTCGGCGGGCCGTTCATGACCGTGGCCGTGTCGCGGCTGCGCCCCAGGGACGCCCTGATGACGCTGTTCGCCGTCTTCCTCGCCGGCAACGTGCTGGCGGCCGTGGCCCCGTCCTACCCGGTCATGATGGCGGCGCGGATCATCACCGGCGTCGCCTCGCAGGCGTTCTTCGGCGTGACGGTCTCGCTGGCCGTGCGGCTCGCGCGGCCCGAGGTGCGCGGCCGGGCCATCGCCGTGGTGATGAACGGGCTGATGGTCGGCACTCTGCTCGGCCTGCCGCTGTCCACGATGATCGGCGAGCGGTTCGGCTGGCGGGCGGCGTTCTGGGCGGTCGGCGCGCTCACCCTGGTCGCCGCGCCGGCCACCCTCTGGGGTGTTCCGCGGGCCGGACGCGACGACGGCGGCGTCGAGGGCGAGGGCCTGCGCGGCCAGTTCGCGGTGTTCCGCGGCGGACGCCTGCTGTCGGCGTTCCTCACCAGCACCCTGATCATCGGCGCCACGTTCTCCGCGTTCAGTTACCTCAACCCGATCCTCACCGGCCTGGCCGGGTTCGCCACCGGGACCGTCCCGTACCTGCTGGTCGCCTACGGCGCCGCGACGGTCGCCGGCAACCACGTCGTGGGCCGTCTCGCCGACCGGCACACGATCGCGGTCCAGGTGTACGGCCTGGCGCTGAACGCGGTGTTCCTGGCGGGGTTCGCGCTGCTGGCCCACGTGAACGTGGCGGCGGTGACGTTCATGCTGGGCGTCGGCCTGGTCGGCGTCACCATGAACCCGGCCATGGTCACCCGCGTCCAGCGCGCCGGCAACGCGGGCCCCCTCGTGAACACGGTCCACTCGTCGTTCATCACGCTGGGCGTGATCGTGGGGTCGTCGGGCGGCGGGCTGGCCATCGACGCGTACGGGCTGCGGGCGCCACTCTGGCTCGGCGCGGCGCTGGCCGTCCTGGGGCTGCTCACGCTGCTTCCGGAACGTGGCCGGGGCCGGGCCTCCCGGCGGCGGCGCGCCGCGACCGAGCCCGGCACGGCGAAGGCGCCCCTTCCCCCGGCCTGACGGGTGCCGGGCGTCAGGCCGCCAGCAGGGCCTTGGAGCGGTCGGTGGCCAGGCGGATGGCGATGCCGCCGAGGACGGCGCCCATGAAGTACCGCTGCACGCGCAGCCACAGCGGGCGGCGGGCCAGGAAGGCTGCCAGGGTGCCGGCGCTGATCGCGATGATCCCGTTGACCAGCGTGCCGATGGCGATCTGGACCGAGCCGAGCGCCAGGCTCTGGAGCAGCACGTGCCCCATCTCCTGGTCGATGAACTGGGGCAGCAGTGACAGGTAAAGGATGGCGATCTTGGGGTTGAGCAGGCAGGTGAACAGGCCCATGGCGAACAGCTTGCGCGGCGGCTCCGCGGGCAGCTCGCGCGGCTCGAAGGCGGAGGTGCCGCCGGGCCTGACGGCGTTCCAGGCCAGCCAGAGCAGGTACGCGGCCCCGGCCAGCTTCAGCGCGGTGTACGCGGCGGGCACGTACGCGAAGATCGCGGTCAGGCCCAGGCAGGTGGCGGTCAGGTAGATGGTGAAGCCCAGCGCGACGCCGGTGAGCGAGATCAGCCCCGCCCGGCGGCCCTGCGTGATGGAGCGCGACACGAGGTAGATCATGTTCGGCCCGGGCGTGAGGACCATGCCGAGGGACACGAGCGCGATCCCGATCAAGCCTGCGGTCATTCCCGAAGATTATCGGACATGTCCGGAAAGGGACATACGGGACCGGCCCGGGCGGCAGCCATCACCTCCGTGGAATCTCCAGCCCTCTTTCGGGAAGCTGAGATGCGGGCACACGAGAAGGGACGTTGGCGATGGACTTCCGAGACGACGTCAACCTCGACTCCTCCCAGGTGGAGGACGTCGGCGGCAGCGGCAGAGGTGGCGGCGGAGGAGGAGGCTTCCCCGGCGGCATGGTCGTGGGAGGCGGCGGCATCGTCACCCTGATCGTCATGGTCGTGGTGTTCCTGCTGAACAACGGCGGCGGAGGCGGCGGCGAGCAGCCCGCCCAGCGGCAGCCGGCCTCCAACCTGTCGCAGGAGTGCAAGACCGGCAAGGACGCCGACCAGTCGGAGAAATGCCGGGTGATCGGCGTGGTCAACAGCATCCAGGACTACTGGAAGGACGAGGTCTCGGGGTACCGGCCCGCCAAGACCATCCTGTACTCCGGCGGCGTCCGCACGGCCTGCGGCGCGGCCGACTCCTCGGTCGGCCCCTTCTACTGCCCCGGCGACCAGCGCGTCTACCTCGATCTGAGCTTCTTCGACGACCTGCACAGCCGGTTCGGCGCCAAGGGCGGCCCGTTCGCCCAGGCGTACGTGATCGCCCACGAGTACGGGCACCACGTGCAGAACCTGACCGGCGCGCTGGAGGGCGGCGGCTCGGTGGCGACGGAGCTCCAGGCCGACTGCTACGCGGGCGTGTGGGCCAAGAACGCCATCGACACCGGCTTCTACGACAAGCCGTTCACCGACACCGACATCGCCGAGGCGCTGGACGCGGCGGCGGCCGTGGGCGACGATCGGATCCAGCAGCGCACCCAGGGCCGCGTCGACCCCGAATCGTTCACGCACGGCTCCTCCGAGCAGCGGATGAACGCCTTCAAGCAGGGGTACGGATCCGGCAAGCCGGCGTCGTGCGCGACCGGGCAACTCGGCTGAAGACCCCCATCACCGGCATCGAGAATTCTCGCGAACGGCACATCGAGGCTGAATCTCTCCTAAACTCTATGGGGTGATCTTCAAGCTGGTCGGCGACGGACGCCCCTATCCCGAACACGGTCTGACCAACCGAGAGTGGGCGCAGATCCCGCCGCGTCAGGTCCGGCTCGACTCGCTGATCACCACGAAGGCGATGCTGGACCTGCACTCTCTGCTCGCCGCGGACTCCACCTTCTACGGCGACCTCTTCCCGCACGTGGTGCAGTGGCAGGGCGAGCTCTACCTGGAGGACGGCCTGCACCGGGCGCTGCGGGCCGCGCTGCACCAGCGCTCCATCCTGCACGCCAGGGTGCTGGAACTGCCCGCCTGACGCCGCTCCCGGCGGCCGCGCCGCGTCGGTCAGGTTCCGGCGCCGTGCGCCGTCGGCGCTTCGCGGGGCAGGGATTCGGTGGTGCGCAGGTATTCCCTCAATCCCCGTTCGGTGCTGTTGACGTGCAGCAGTGCAGCGGCCTGGCTGAGCGCGGCGTCACGGGTGGACAGGGCCGTGAAGATCGCCTCGTGCTCGGCGAGGGTGCGGCCGGCGGCGTCGGCGTCGACGAGGCCACGCCAGATGCGGGCGCGCAACGTACGGCCGGAGATGGCCTCCAAGAGGGTGAGCAGCGTGTCGTTGCCCGTGGCCGAGACGACGGCACGGTGGAAGGCCGCGTCGTGGGCGTTGAGCCGTTCGACGTCGTCGCGGGCCTCACGCATGGCGTCCAGGTGCTGTTTCACCTCGGCGAGTTGCTCGTCGGAGATCCGGATCGCGGCCAGCGCCGTGGCGACCGGTTCGAGGAGCCGGCGTACCTCCATCAGGTCCTGCAGGGCGGCCGAGTCGCCCTGCAGGAGCTCCACAGCCCCGCCGAGACCTTCGAAGAGCAGACTCGGCTGCAGGCTGGTCACGTACGTGCCGTCCCCCCGCCGGATCTCCAGGACTCGCGCGACGGCCAGTGCCTTGACCGCTTCCCGGGCGAGGTTGCGGGACAGGCCCAGTTGAGCGGCCAGATCCGGTTCCGGCGGGAGCTTCGAACCCGGCGGCAGGGCTCCGGTGCGGATCAGCTCACGGATCTGCTCAATGGCCTTGTCGGTCAAAGACAATGCGAACTCCTCTGGTGCCCCTTCCCGGCGGGCACGTCCGATCTGATCAATCGTCGGGCACGAAGGTCCTCCCAAAGGCCTTCGGGGATGTGCCGGCGGTGGAGTTCCGCGTTCCGCGCGACCTGCTCAGCATTCCGCATGCCCAGGGTGACGTTGATGATACGGGGATGGGTGTACGGAAAGGCAATCGCCGCTGCCGGGAGGGTCGTGCCATGCGCCGCGCACACCTCGGCGATCGCCAGGGCACGGGCGACCAGGGAAGGCGGCGCGTCCCGGTAGTCGTACTTCATGCCCGCGGCGGGCCGGTCGAGGGAGAGCAGTCCCGAGTTGAACACCCCGACCGCCACCACGTTCTTGTCCAGTTCCTGAGCAGCGGGCAGGACGTCGTCCAATGCCGACTGGTCGAGGAGCGTGTAACGGCCGGCGAGCATCACCACGTCGGCGGCGGTGTCACGCAGGAAGCGGGCGAGCATGGCTGACTGGTTCATGCCGGCGCCGATGGCGCCGATCACCCCTTGGCCGCGTAGTTCCGCCAGGACGGGCATGGCCTCCTCGGCGGCCTGCCTCCAGTGGTCGTCGGGGTCGTGCAGATAGACGACGTCCAGACGGTCGAGGCCCGTGCGCTCCAGTGTCGCCTCGATGGAGCGCAGTACCCCGTCCCGGCTGAAGTCCCACTGCCTGCGCAGGTCGTCCCGGACGGCGAAACCCTCGTCGTCGACCCCGCGCGGCCGCTCGTTGGGCACCAGCAGGCGGCCCACTTTGGAGGATATGACGTACTCGTTCCGCGGACGGTCCCGCAACGCGGCGCCCAGGCGGCGCTCGGACAGGCCCAGGCCGTAGTGGGGTGCGGTGTCGAAGTACCGGATACCTGCGTCCCAGGCCGCTTCGACCGCGGCTGCCGCGTCGAGAGCCGGTGTGACGCGGTGGAGATTGCCTATGACGGAGGCCCCGAAGCCGAGTTCGCTGAGCTCGACAGAGGTGTTCGTGATCTTCCGGTGTCGCAAGGTGTGCTCCCTGGGAGTGCGAGTCGGGCGGCCTCCGGCCGGCGCGTCAGCGTCTGACCGCGGCCGAGACGCCCGCCATGAGCGCCTCGACCTCGGGGAGCGATGCCATGGAGGCGTCACCGGGGGTGGTCATGGTGTGGGCGCCGTGGGCAGTGCCGTAGGCGAGGGCGCGCTTCAGAACGGCGGCCTCGACAGACAGTGCCGGCCCGGAGCCGGCCGGCAGGCCGCCTTCCTCCCCGCCGCCGGTCAGCAGCCCGTAGATCAGGCCGGCCGCGAAGCCGTCGCCGGAGCCGATGCGGTCCAGGACGCGCAGACCGGGCATCTCGGGGCCGGTGATGAAGCCGGTCCGCTCCGACCAGGCGGCCGAGGACCAATCGTTCGCCCCAGCGGAGGGGACCTCGCGCAGGGTCGTCGCCAGCACCTTCGCCTCGGGCACCAGGGCAGCCACGTCGGCGAGCGCCTCCGGCACCTCGTCGGCCGCGATGCGCGTCGCCCCAGGGCGCCTCCCGGCCAGGTCCAGGGCGCCCACCACGACGTCCGCGTGCCGGGCGAGCCGCAGGTCCACCTCGCGCGCCCGGTCGGCGCCGCCCCGGCCGTCCCAGAGGCTGGGCCGGTAGTTGGGGTCGTAGGAGACCGTGACGCCGTGCCGCCGGGCCGCCGTCATCGCCTCCTCGGCCACCTCCACCGTGGTGTCCGACAGGCCGGCGAAGATGCCGCCCGTGTGGAACCAGCGCGGGCCCGCCGCGAAGGCGGCGTCCCAGTCGACATCCCCCTTCCGCAGCTGTGACGCGGCCGTGTTGGCGCGGTCGCTGACGCCCAGCGCGCCCCGGACGCCGAAGCCGCGCTCGACGAAGTTCAGGCCGTTGCGGACAGCGCGGCCGATGCCGTCTCCGGGAATCCAGCGGATCAGGGCGGTGTCGACGCCGCCCTGCAGAATCAGGTCCTCGACCAGCCGCCCCACCGCGTTGTCGGCCAGGGCGGTCACGACGGCCGTGCGCAGACCGAAGCAGCGGCGCAGACTCCGGACGACGTTGTACTCGCCTCCGCCCTCCCACACCTGGAAGGAGCGGGCAGTGCGGATCCGCCCCTCGCCCGGGTCGAAACGCAGCATCACCTCGCCCAGTGCGACGACGTCGGCGCCGGGGAGGCACGTGGTCATGCCCTGCTCCTCTCCACGGCATCGGCGGTCACGGAGGCCGGCCCGGCGGTCATCGGCCCAGCCATCCGCCGTCGACGGGCAGGACGGCGCCGTGCACGTATGCGGCGGCGTCGGAGGCCAGGAACACGGTGGCGCCCGCGAGATCGTCGGCGGTGCCCCACCGCCCGGCCGGGATGCGGTCCAGGATCGCCCGGCTGCGCGCCGGATCGTCCTGAAGGGCCTGAGTGTTGTCGGTGGCGATGTAGCCGGGCGCGATGGCGTTGACGTTGACGCCGTACGGGGCCCACTCGTTGGCCAGCGCCTTGGTCAGGCCGGCGACACCGTGCTTGGCCGCGGTGTAGCCGGGCACATTGATGCCGCCCTGGAAGCTGAGCAGCGACGCCGTGAAAAGGATCTTCCCGTAGCCTCGGGACACCATGGCCGCGCCCACCGCCCTGGTCAGCATGAACTGGGCACTGAGGTTGACCTGGAGGACCAGCTCCCAGTCGGCGTCGGCGTGTTCGGCCGTCGGGGCGCGGCGGATGGTGCCCGCGTTGTTGACCAGGATGTCCACCGGTCGCTCACGTCCAGCGAGATCCGTGGCCAGGGCCCGGACGGCCTCGGTGTCGGCGAAGTCGGTGCGGATCGCCTCGAAGGTACGGCCTGCGGCGACGACGTCCTTCTCAACGGCGCTGCCGGACTCCTCCAGGTTCGCGCTGACGCCGATGACGTCGGCGCCGGCCTCGGCGAGCGCTCGGGCCATGGCCCGGCCGATGCCGCGCCGGGCGCCGGTGACAACGGCAAGTCTTCCGGTGAGGTCGAAGGCGGTCATACGGCTGCTCCCTGTGCGTCGCCGGTGCAGTCCACGAGGATCTTCATGACGTCGCCACCGGCCTCGAGCGCTTCGAACGCGGCGGGCGCCTGGGTGAGGGGTACCACCTTGCTGATCAGCCGCTCGGCGGGGAAGGCGGCGTCGGCAACCAGCGTGACCGCCTTCTCGAAGTCCGAACGGTCGTACAGCCTCGCGCCGACGAGGGTCAGTTCGCGCCAGAAGAACCGATGCAGGTCGACCTCACGAGGCCGGGGGTGGATGGCCACGAGGCACAGCCGGCCGCGTACGCCCAGCACTTGGACCGCGGTGTCCACACCGCCTGCCGCGCCGGAGACCTCGAAGGCGACATCCGCGCCTGCGTCACCGGTCCACTGCCGGACCAGCTCGGGCACGTCCTCGTCAGCCGGGTTCCAGGCGGTCAGCCCCAGCTTCTCCGCCAGGATCCGCCGGTGGCCGCTCAGTTCCACCACGCGGACTTCGGCACCGGCGGTGCGCGCGACCAGCGCGATCAGGATGCCGATGGGTCCGCCGCCCACGACGACCACCCGCTCACCGTCCCGCACTCGGGCCCGGCCGACGTCGTGCACCGCGACCGCAGTGGGTTCGACGAGCGCGGCGCGGTCCAGGGGGAGCGAGTCGGGCAGCCGTACGAGGGTGGCGGCGGGCACGATCCAGCGCTGCTGCATCGCGCCCGGGGAGTCGATGCCGATGAAATCCAGGTGCTGGCAGATGTGCCGATTGCCTGCGCGGCAGGCGGGGCAACTGTCGTCCCAGCGCAGCGGCATGACGGTGACCGCGTCGCCGGGCCGCCAGCCGTCGACGTCCGGCCCGACCCGGAGGACACGGCCGGACATCTCGTGCCCGAGGACCGCGGGTGTGCTGACCCGCGCGTCCATGTCGCCGTGGAAGATGTGCAGATCGGTGCCGCAGATGCCGACGTAGGCGGGGGCGAGCTCGACCTCACCCGGGCCGGGGGAGGCGGGTTCGACGGGTGCCGTGTCCAGGGTACGGGCAGCCGTGTAACGGACGGCGAGTGTCATCGTGTTCTCACGGTCCTTTCAGTGCGAACGCCGATGGTCAGCAGCAGGTTCGCGTAGGTACGGATGTCGGCGGTGACGATCGCCAGCGCCAGGTCGGGTGAGCGGGCGGCGTCGTAGAACTCGAAGCGGCCGAGTCTCTCCACCGGGACGGGCGCCAGCTTGCAGCGGTACTCGGTGATGGCCGGCGGCTCGGGTGCGCCCTCGGGAGGCACCATCACCTGGGCCGACTCGACGGGCAGGGCCCTCAGTAGGACGTCGAGCACGGCGGTGACGTCCAGCAGGCCGGGGGCCAGGTTGAGGTGGACCGTCCTGGCACGCTCACCGGTGGCGGTGTTGGCGGGGTAGTGGCCGTCGGCGAGCAGGACGCGGGCGCCGTGGCCGGCTCCGGCCAGGGCTTCGAGGATTCCAGGGTGCAACAGTTCGGTCAGGAGCATGGGACGGTCCTCCCGTCGGCAGCGGATGTCAGGCCGTAGAAGGCGGTCGCAGTGCCGGCGAGCACGGCGTCGGTCTCGATGGCGGAGCAGCCGCTCAGGAGGGCCTCGACGGTGGCGGCCCAGCGGTTCCAGCCCCCCGCCAGGACGCATACCGGCCAGTCGGAACCGAACATCAGCCGCTCGGGGCCGAAGGAGGAGAGCAGGACGTCCCACACCGGGCGGAGGTCGGCGATCGTCCATTTCTCGTGATCGGCTTCCGTGACCAGCCCGGACACCTTGCACCGCACCTGCGGGTGTCCGGCAAGCAACCTCACGTTCTGTTCCCAGGCGGCCAGATCATGCCGGACGATGGGGGGCTTGCCCGCGTGGTCCAGGACCAGCGGCAGGTCCGGGAGGCGTTCGGCCAGGCGGATCGCCTGGGAGAACTGGTGGCTGCGGATGAGCACGTCGTAGCCGAGTCCGCGCTCCCGCACCGCCCGCAATCCCCGCTCCACGGCGGGGCGTTGCAGCCATTCCGGGTCGGACTCGCTTTGGACGATGTGCCGCACGGCTCGCAGATACGGCCCTCCGGGCCCGGCCCGCAGTTCGTCGAGTACGTCACCGATCGCTGGAGAGGTCAGGTCCGCCCAGCCGACGACGGCGCCGATCAGCGGGTTCTCGTCAGCCAGGGCCAGCAGCTCGCGTGTCTCGGCCACGGACGTGACGCACTGGACGACCACCGTGCTCGTCAGCCGCCGGCCGGCGATGAGCCGGGTCGCGCTCGATCGCAGGTCGCCGGGGCCGAAGGTGCGGCGGATCGGCTCGTGGCCCGCCTCGTCCAGCCAGGGCTGGGGGCGGTGATCCAGGTCCCACACGTGATGGTGGGCGTCGACCAGAGGCGGGGCGTCAGACACGGGCGGTCCAGACGGGGCCGTCGGGGTAGGCGTACTCCTTGAGAGACTCCGGGTGCATCTGCGCGCTGAGTCCGGGCAGGGCCGGGGCGAGGTAGTGGCCGTCCGCGACGCGGACCGGGTCGACGAAGTGCTCGTGCAGATGGTCGACGTACTCGATGACCCGGTCCTCGACCGTTCCGGAGACGGCGACGTAGTCGAACATCGACAGGTGTTGCACCATCTCACACAGGCCCACACCGCCCGCGTGCGGGCAGACCGGCACCCCGAACTTGGCGGCGAGCAGCAGGATCGCGATGTTCTCGTTGACGCCGCCGACCCGTGCCGAGTCGATCTGCACGATGTCCACCGCACCTGCCTGGAGGAGCTGCTTGAAGACGACCCGGTTGGCGATGTGCTCACCGGTGGCGACCTTGATGGGACTGACGGCCGCGCGAATGGCGGCATGCCCGAGGATGTCGTCCGGGGAGGTGGGCTCCTCGATCCAGTACGGCCGGTAGGGGGCCAGGGCGCGCATCCAGTCGATGGCGGGCTGCACGTCCCATCTCTGGTTGGCGTCGACCGCGATGCGGATGTCCTCGCCCACCGTCTGACGAGCAGTGCGCATACGCCGTACGTCGTCCTCGAGGTCCGCGCCGACCTTCAGCTTGATCTGGGTGAAGCCGTCGGCGACGGCCTCGCGGGCGAGGCGGGCCAGCTTCTCGTCGGAGTAGCCGAGCCAGCCGGGGGTGGTGGTGTAGGCGGGGTAGCCGCGCTCCAGCAGGTCGGCGATGCGCTGCCGGCGGCCCGGTTCGGCGCGGCGCAGGATCTCAAGCGCCTCCTCTGGAGTGAGGGCATCGCTCAGCCAGCGGAAGTCGACCTGGGCGACCAGATCCTCTGGCGACATCTCGCCGAGAAACCGCCAGACGGGCTTGCCGGCCCGCTTGGCCGCGAGGTCCCAGGCGGCGTTGACCACAGCGCCGGTGGCCATGTGGATGGCGCCCTTCTCAGGGCCCAGCCAGCGTAGTTGGGGGTCGTGGACGAGGGAGCGGGAGAACTCTCCGAGGTCGGCGCAGACCTCGGCGACGGACAGTCCGACCACATGCGGGGCCAGGGCCGCGATGGCGGCGGCCTGGACATCGTTGCCACGCCCCGTGGTGAAGGCCAGGGCGTGGCCCTCCAGTCCGTCACCGGCGTCGGTGCGCAGGACGACGTAGGCGGCTGAGTAGTCGGGTTCGGGGTTCATCGCATCCGATCCGTCCAGATGCTCGGACGTCGGGAACCGGACGTCCATGACGTCGAGTGCGGTGATGCGGGCGGATGCGGACACAGCGGAGGACATGGCGGCAACTCCTGTGGCGGCAGGCGGCGATACGACCTCCTGCGACGAAACGAAATCGGGCGGCGTACGGCGGCGTGGACCGCCCGGTTCACTCCTGGACCTTGCCGCCCGTGATGCGGGAGATGGTCAGCGCGACCAGGATGATCAAGCCGTTGAGGGCGCCGATCCACTGGGCGGGGACGCCCGCGAGGGTGAGCACATTTTGGATCATGAAGAGCAGCAGGATGCCGCTGAAGGCGCCGAACATGGTGCCCTTGCCGCCGTTGAGGCTGATCCCGCCGATGACGGCGGCGGCGAACACGGTGAAGATGTAGCCGTTGCCCTGCGCGGAGGCGACGGAGGCGAGACGCCCGGAAAGCATCAGCCCGGCAAGTGCGGCCAGCAGGCTGCCCGTGACGATGACGATCCACAACACCCGGTCGGTACGGATACCGGCCGCCTTCGCCGCGTCGACGTTGCCGCCGATGGCGTACAGCGAGCGGCCGAAGCTGGTCCAGCCCAGGACGACGATCGCGACGGCGAACAGCACCAGGCAGATCCAGATGGAGGCGGGCATCCCGAACCACTGGGCGGTGCCCAGGTAGAGCATCGACTCCGGCAGTTGGAAGAAGGTCTGGCCGCCGGAGATGCCGGTGAGGACACCACGCAGGACGATCAGCATGCCGAGGGTGACGATGAAGCCGTTGAGACCGAAGCGGATGATCAGCAGGGCGTTGACCACGCCGATGAGCGCACCCACGGCCAGCGTGATGGGAATCGACCAGGCGCCGGGGAGGAGCCCGAGGCCGGGTCCGACGCCGGCCGGCACCACCAGCAGGGCGGCGACGCCGGGCGCGAGGCCCATGGTGGACTCCAGAGACAGGTCCATCTTCTTGACGATCAAGATCATCGTCTGGGCGAGGACCAGCAGGGCGATCTCGGACATGGTCTGCAGGACGTTGATCAGGTTGTCGCCCTGGAGGAAGACCGGGTTGACGATCTGGCCGACGATCGCGATCACGACGATCGCGGGGATCAGAGCGAGATCGCGCAGCCGGGCGACGGGTATCCGGCCGCCGAACAGCCCTTTCCGCCCGGGCTCGGGCTTCGTGGGCTTGGGGGCGGGCGTGTCCGCGAGGACGGTTTCAGGCATCGAGGTCCACTCCTTCCATCGCGGCCACAAGGTCGTGGTCGTGCCAGCCGCGGGCGATCTCTGAGGTCACTCGGCCCTGGAACATCACCAGGACCCGATGGCACATGCGCAGGTCGTCGAGTTCGTCGGAGGCGATGAGCACTCCAGTGCCGCCTTCCGCGGTCTCCTGGACCTTGCCGAGGAGGAACTCCTTGGAGCGCACGTCCACGCCTGCGGTCGGGTTGATCAGCACCAGCAGCCGGGGGTCGTCGGCGAGGGCACGGGCCATGACGACCTTCTGCTGGTTGCCCCCGGACAGCGCGGAGACCGACAGCTCGGGGCCTGAGGTCTTGATCGCCAGTTTCTCGATCATGCCCTCGGCGAGCTGGTCCCGGCGGTGGCGACTCAAGAACCCGCCTCGGCCGAGCCGTTTGGGCACGGACAGCGTGGCGTTGTCCGCGATCGACATGTCGGGTACGAACCCCTGGTGGTGCCGGTCCTGCGGGACGAACCCGGCGCCGGCGGCGAGCGCGGCGGGCACGCTGCCCGGCTGGGGCTGCCGGCCTGCGATCTCGACCTCGCCGCCGTCGGCGACCCGCAGCCCTACGACAGTCTCGGCGACCTCGATGCGACCGCTGCCGGCGGCCCCCGCCAGGCCGACGATCTCGCCGGCGCCCACCTTGAAGGTGACGTCCTCGTAGGCGTGGCCGGTGAGGCCCCGGACGCTCAGCGCCGACGTCGCGCCGACCTCGAGGGCGCTCGCCCGTTCCTCGCGCCTGCCGGCCGCCGCCTCGCCGGTCATGGCGGCGATGAGCTCGGTGCGGGGAAGTTCGGCGACCGGCGCCGTCAGTATGTGCTGGGCGTCTCGGAACACCGTCACCATGTCGCAGATCTCGTAGATCTCCTTGAGGTGGTGGCTGATGAACAGGAAGGTCACGCCCTGGCGCTGCAGGGTGCGTATCCTCTCGAAGAGCCGGTTGATCGCCGCGCCGTCGAGTTGCGCGGTCGGTTCGTCGAGGATGATGAACCGGGCTCCGAAGGACAGCGCGCGGGCGATCTCGACGAACTGCCGCTGTTCCACGCTGAGATCGCCGGCCGGAGCCTGCGGATCCACGTCCACCGACCAGGTCGACAGCAGTTCCTGCGCCCGGCTGCGCACACCCTGCCAGCTGATCAGCCCGCTCCGTGCGTGCTCATGCCGGTTCAGGAAGAGGTTCTCGGCGACGGTCAGCGTGGGGATGATCGTCGACTTCTGGTAGACACAGGCCACCCGCTGCCGCCAGGCGTCGCGGTCCGCGAGCCGGGGTGCCGGGCTGCCGCCGAAGGTGACCGTTCCCTCGTCCGGGGCCTGAAGCCCGGTGAGGACGGACACCAGAGTCGACTTGCCGGCCCCGTTGCGGCCGACCAGCGCGTGGGTCTCGTGGGGCATGATGGTGATCCGGGCGCCGTTCAGAGCCACCGTCGGACCGAATCGTTTGACAATGCCCGTCGCCTCGACGACGGGAGGGCCGGCCGGGGCTCTCCCGTCGTGCGCCGGGGCGGGCGCGGGAGTGAGGGCTCGCTCCCCGTCGCTCATCTCAACCGCCTTGTGTTCGTAAGCCGTTCTGTTTGCTGACGAGCTCCGAGACTCAGCCGAGGTTGTTGCCCCACAGGGACGTGTCGGTGCTCTTGAGGCTGGGGACACCGCCGTAGGCGGCGCCGTCGGCGGTGACGAGCGGGGCTGAGAGCTGGTCCTCCAGCAGGCCGTCCCTTACCTGGACGATGGTGCTGTCGTGGTCGGTCTTGCCCGGCTTGAACGTCTTCCCGTCCATGGCGGCCTTCAGGTAGTACAGGGCGTACTTGGCGTAAAGGTCGGCCGGCTGGGAGACGGTGGCGTCGATCTTGCCTTCGGCGATGGACTTGAGCTCTTCGGGGATGCCGTCGTTCGAGACGACGAACACGTGCTTGTCGTCCTCGGGACCGACCAATAGGCCCTTCTGCTTGAGCACTTGGAGCGTGCCAGACAGGGCGAAGCTGGACTGCATGTAGATGCCCTTGATGTCCGGGTGGGCGGTCAGGTCGGTCTGGAGCTTCTGCGCGGCGACGGCGCCGTCCCAGTTGGTGGCCTCTCCGAACACCGTGATGTTCGGGTAGTTCTTCTTCATGCAGTCGTTGAACGCCTCGGTGCGGTCACGGCCGTTGATGGAGGCGAGGTCGCCTTGCAGCATGACGACCTTGCCCTTGCCCGCCAGCTTGGTGCCCAGGTACTGGCATGCCTTCTCGCCGTAGGCGCGATTGTCGGCGCGGACGACCATGTAGACGTTGCCGCTGTCGGGGCGGGTGTCGACGGTGACGACCGAGATCTTCTTCGCCTCCAGTTGCGCGAGGGTCGGGGCGATGGCGGCGGTGTCCTGCGGAGCCATCGCCAAGCCCTTCACCCCCTGGCTGATGAACGTCTGCGCGTTGGCGGTCAGCTTGGCGACGTCGTTCTGCGAGTTGGTGGTCTTGAGCGAGAGGCCAAGCTCCTTGGCGTACTTGGGCGTGTACTTGATGTACGAGTTCCAGAAGTCGGTGTCGGAGCGTGGGTAGTCCACCCCGACCAGTGGCGTGTCACTCGACGTGGCCGTGGTGCCGGAGCTGCAGGCGCTGAGCAACACCAGCGCGGACAGGGCGGAGGCGGTGGAGTACAGGGGGGTCGTGAGTCTCATCGGCACTTCCTCGCGCTGATCCCGAAGCGGGGGATGTTTCATGTCGGTGGCGTCCGTGTGTCACCGACACGAAGAGATGGGATGTATTTAAGGCCGAATCTGGAGCACTGTCTACCCCTAAGGGCGTTTTACTGCGGCTCTCCCGAGAAATCTCCCACCTGGATGCCACCGGCAGCGAGTGAGAGAGGTAGATCCATCCCATCAATCCAGTTAACGTGTCCGTGGGCGATCCGGCCGTGCCGGCTGGCAGAGGCATGCCATGTCCACCGGCTGGGCGTGGAGCAGGCGGCCGACGACGCGCGACCGGAGCGGCGCCCCGTCCTTGGGGTGGAGCTCCTGCAGGGGTCCGCGCCGCCCGTCTGCGGACTCATCCCGCGGCGTGGATGACCGCCCGCACGGTGCCGGACCGCGCGGGCCGGGCGAAGACCGCGCCGGCGGCGGCCGGGTCAGTGATGTCGCACACCAGCGCGCCGGCTTCGACGTCCAGGGCGGACGACCCGGCGACAGCCGCGTCGGGGTGGCCTTGGCCGACGTCGAGGCTGATCACACGGTGGTCCACCCCTGAAATGCCCCCATGGTCGGGAAAAACGAAGGGCCTCCGACCTGTTCGCACAGGTCGGAGGCCCTTCGTGGCGGCGGTGGTGGTGGGATTTGAACCCACGGATGAGTTGCCCCATCACACGCTTTCGAGGCGTGCGCCCTCGGCCACTAGGCGACACCACCGCCGACGAGCTTACCGGATCCGGCGAGTGGCGAAGAACGTCGTGAGGACGGCGGCGCATTCGTCGGCCCTCACGCCCATGACGACCTCCGGCCGGTGGTTGAGCCGGCGGTCCCTGACGACGTCCCACAGCGAGCCCACGGCGCCGCCCTTCTCGTCGACCGCCCCGTACACGATCCGGTCCACCCGGGCCAGCACCGCTGCGCCCGCGCACATCGTGCAGGGCTCCAGTGTCACCACGAGCGTGCAGCCGTCCAGCCGCCACGTGCCCCGGGTGCGAGCGGCCGCCCGCAGCGCGAGCACCTCCGCGTGCGCGGTCGGGTCGGCCGCAGACTCGCGGTCGTTCCCCGCGGCGGCCAGCACCTCGCCACCGGCGGGCCCGAGCACGACCGCCCCGACGGGCACCTCGTCGCGCGCTCCCGCGGCCACGGCCTCGGCCAGCGCCAGCCGCATCGCCTCGTCGTAGGGGGACTCGTGCGCCGGCGTCACCGCAACCGGTCGAGCTCGTCGGCGAACGACAGCCGCTCGGCGATCACGGACAGGACGTCGGCCGGCAGCACGCCCTCCTCCATGCTCAGCTCCAGCAGCTCCTCCGAGGTGAGGCCGAGGTCGGTCAGCAGGTCGAGGTCGCCCGCCGGGCGGACGCCGAGCGCGTTGCCCTCCTTGTCGGCGCTCACGCCCGCGAACTCGGCGAACAGCTCACCGAGGCTGCCCGGCGCGATCGCGTGGGCGTCGGAGAGGAACACCCGGGGCTCCTCGTCGTCGACGTAACGCACGATGGCGAACCACTCGTCCTCGACCTCGACGCAGAGCAGCGCCAGCTCGTCACCGGACAGGCTGAGCGCCTCGGTCACTGCGTCGCCGAGGTCGTCGACGATCTCGGCCTCGCTCAGGTCGACCTCGGCCCCGCTCCAGCCGTCCGGGGTCCTGACGAAAGCCGCGGCGAACGTGTTGGGCATGTGTCCAAGCTCCAGGTGTCCCAGCTCAGGTTGTCAAGGCTCAGGTTGTCAAAGCTCCGGGTGCCCAAACCCCAGGGCTCAGCCGAAGACCGATTCGATGGCGCGCTCGAACGGCTCGGAGAAGCCGAGCCGCGCGGCGATGCTGGACAGCACGTCCTCGGGCAGCAGGTCCATGTCACCCGACAGGATGCCCAGCTCCATCTCGTCCAGACCCAGATCGGCGAAGATCGACAGGTCTCCCGCGGGGAGCGCGACCTCCTCGTCCTGGAGGATCTCCTCCAGCTCGTCCTCGTCGGGGATCGGCACGTCGAGGTACTCGAGCACCTGGCGGGCCAGCGGGAAGTCCCAGGAGGCGGCGATGTCGGAGAGGAACACGTCGACGCGCTCCCCCAGGACCCGCAGCGCCACGAAGAACTCGTCACCCACCGCGACCAGGCCGACCGTGCCGCTCTCGCTCGGCTGCTGGCGCAGGGCCTTGATCAGACCGTGCAGGTCCGACGTGAGCGCCACCGGCAGCATCTCGGCGTCCCAGCATTCGTCCTCGCGATAGACCACGATGGCGAAGTCGAACGCGTCCTCGTCTGTCATCGTCCACCCCACCCGATGTGGCCCGTTCGGGCTCCCAATGGTTCCAGAGAGCACCGGCCTCCGTGTGCCGGTCCGACCAAATTGTGATCAAAACCGGGGCACGACGTGCCGGTACGTCCCACACAAGATAGCGTTATCCCTTATGGAAACCCTCGTCGTCGACCATCCGCTCGTGGCCCACAAGCTCACCACGCTGCGCGATGTCCGCACGGATTCGCCCACATTCAGAAGGCTCGCGGACGAATTGGTGACGCTGCTGGCGTACGAGGCGACCCGCGACGTCCGCGTCGCCGACGTGACGGTGCAGACCCCGGTGGCCGAGGCCCACGGGGTGCGGATGGCGCGGCCGTACCCGCTGGTGGTGCCGATCCTGCGGGCCGGGCTCGGCATGCTCGACGGCATGACCCGGCTGCTGCCCACGGCCGAGGTGGGCTTCCTCGGCATGATCCGCAACGAGTCGACCCTCCAGGCCGAGACGTACGCCACGCGGCTGCCCGACGACCTGTCCGGCCGGCAGTGCTACGTGGTGGACCCGATGCTGGCCACCGGCGGCACGCTGGCGGCGGCCGTGCAGTTCCTCTTCGACCGGGGCGCCGAGGACGTCACGGCGATCTGCCTCCTGGCGGCGCCGGAGGGGCTCGCGCACATGGACGAGTTCTTCGCCGGCTCCGGCAAGCCGATCCGGGTCGTCACCGCGGCCCTGGACGAGCGGCTGAACGAGAACGGCTACATCGTCCCGGGCCTGGGCGACGCGGGCGACCGGCTGTACGGCGTCGTCTGACCTGCCCCCGGCCCTCGCCGGGCCGTCCACCCCTTACCGTCGAGAATCGCTCGCCTGAGAAATCACCTTTCCGTCACGCCGAGTGGTTCACTCGTTACATACTGTGGTTGCATGGGTACGTAGCGAGGGGAAGGCAGACTTCCGCATGGGCGCGAGGGGGCGCGAGATGAGCGAGCTGGCGGCGGCCGGGGTGTTCTCGTGAGCGAGCACACCGAGGCGGATCCGAGTCCGTACGCGGACGTCCCGACTCCGTACGCGGACGTCGAGACCACGCTGCGTGACGAGTTCGTCGGCGTTCACTCGGCGACCACCGTAACGCGCTGCGTCGAGGCGGCGCACTACGGCGCGCTGGAAGTCACCGGCTACGCGCATCCGAGCCTTGTGGAGCGGATCGCGCGCAAGCACCTTCACGTCCTCGCGCTCGTGGCGAGCGAGCGAGGCTAGGCAAGATCTCAACTAAGCCGTGAACAGACCTTTACCCGGGCTGCCGGGTGGGTAATGTAGACGGCGGGTGCAGTGGGTAACGGTACGGAGGCCACAGTGCAGGTCAAAAAAGTCCTCTCATGGAGCGGGATCGGTTTTGCGGCGTACTACCTGTTGGCTCGGCCGAACGACGCGGCGACCGCGGTCAAAGGGACGTTCGACTCGGTGTTCAACGCAGCCGACTCTCTGGCGCAATTCGTGAACAACCTGACATGAGACTTGTGACCCACGGGGACTCCGCCCCGTCGTCGGTCAACCGTTACCTGCTCCCCGACGAACAACAGGTCATCATGGTACGGCGTCACCCGGCCGTGCTGCTCCGTCCCGTCGCCGAGGTCTTCGGCGGCCTGATCATCGCCGGACTGCTCAGCAAGTTCTTCGGCGACTCCGGCGGCGGCACGGCCCTCGTGGTCGTCTGGTGGCTCTGGCTACTGCTTCTGATCCGTTTCGTATGGAAAGTCGCGGAGTGGTCAGTCGATTACTTTGTGGTGACTTCCAAGCGGATGTTGTCGACCACGGGCCTGATCACGCGCAAGGTCGCGATGATGCCGCTGTCCAAGGTCACCGACATGAGTTTCAAGCGATCTCTCCTTGGGCGCATGCTCGGCTACGGTGAGTTCATCCTGGAATCCGCCGGTCAGGATCAGGCACTCTCGACCGTGCCGTACATTCCCTACCCCGAGACCCTGTACCTCGAGGTCTGTCAGATGCTTTTCCCCAGCAAGGACAGCGGCGACGATTAATCCTGCGGTGGGGAATTCTTCACCTGGGGATACCAGATTCGGCTACTTCATGCAATCATTGCGTGTTGTTGACCCTTCCCCGCCTTGAGAGATGAGATGCCGAGTCAGGGAACCATCGGTGACCGCGTCCGCGGACTGCGGCTGAACAGGCGGATGTCCCAGGCCCAGCTGGCCGGGCCCGACCTGTCTGACAGTTATGTCTCGCTCATCGAGTCGGGTAAGCGAACTCCGACTCCGGTGGTCGCCCGGCTCCTGGCGGAGCGGCTGGGGTGCACCACCGAGTTCCTCCTGCACGGCATCGAGCCGCGCCAGCGGATCGACACGGAGCTGGGGCTGCGCCACGCCGAGCTGGAGCTGCGCCACGGCGACCCGGTCCTGGCTGCGGAGCGCTTCACGGAGATCGTGAAGGCCGCCGACGAGGAGAACGCCATGCTCACGGCGCACGCCCGCTTCGGCCGGGCGCGCGCGCTGGAGACGCAGGGCCGCCTCGGCCAGGCCGTCGAGGCGTTCGAGCGGCTGCGCAGGGAGGCCTCGGCCCACCCGGAGCGGCTGGCCGACCTGCCGCTCGCCGTCGCGCTGAGCCGCTGCTATCAGCGCGCCGGCGACCGGCTGCGGGCCCGTGATCTCGCCGCGCACGCGCTGGAGCAGGCCGAGCGGCTGTCGCTCACGCAGGGTGAGATCGCCGTCGATCTGGCCGCCGCGATCGTCGAGGCGCGCGAGGAGATGGAGAGCGACTCCGCCGAGTTCGCCTACGTGCGCCGGGTGCTCGACGCCAACGGCGTTCCTGGCATTGTGGACCGTTCCGGTGAGATCCACGCCCTGTGGCAGGCGAGTGTCGCCTCCGCCGCGGGCGACGACTCGGCGCTGGCCGTCCGGCTGGCCGACGACGCCATCACGGCGGGCCGCCCGGCGCGGATCGCGCTGCAGCTCGCGCGGGTCGCCGTGCACTGGGCGCGGCTCTCGACGACGCCCGTCGCCGAGGCCGAGCGGCTGGTGGAGGCGGCGGCCAGGGCGTTCGCGGCGGCGCCCGGCACCGGCCGGGAGCGCGGCCGATCGCCTCCAACGGCCCGTAGTCGCTCGTGGTGTTGCTGTCAGCACCTCCGAGCGCCAGAACCGCTGGTCGCCCAGGTCGGCG
>NZ_JBFAIA010000041.1:0-51187 GCF_040654455.1 Nonomuraea sp. NPDC050691 | reverse complement strand
AGGTGCGGCCGATGCCGACGCAGCCCTCGGGCCGGTCGATGCTCACGATCTTGTCCCGGTGCGGGAACGGGGTCATCGGCTGCCAGCCGGGCGTGCCGGCCAGCGCGCGGGCCAGTTCGATGTTGCTCGGCCCGCTCTGCATCATGCCGTGCAGCAGCACCAGTCCGGGCCCGGAGCCGAGGGTGCGGTAGGCGATGGCGGTGCCGTCGGCCGAGGTCACGTGCTTGACGGCGGTCTTCACGTTGCGCATGGTCGTTCCCCATCCGTGGTGTGGACGTGCCAGAAGTCCACGCTGGGAGGCCCGGATATGCTTGCGAGTGCCATCTCGTGGCCGGGATCCGCCCCGCGCGGGTTTCGCTTCGAGGTTTTCCGAGGGCTCCGGCGGCGGTGTTCCCGCACCTCCGCCGGGGCCTTCATGCGTGTTCGGGTCAGTCCGTGACGCGCCCCCCTTCGGCCAGCTCGGCGACGTCCGCGGGGAGGCGGCCCGTCCCGTGGAAGGCGCGCCACTCCTCCAGCCGGGGGAACGTGCCGCCGGCCAGCTCGTCCAGCAGCGCCCGGGTCCACGCGGCCTCGGCCTCACGCATCGCCAGGCCGTACTCCGACTCCAGGACGAACAGCCGCGGAAGCCCGCCGGTGTCACGCTCCAGCGCCTCCCGCTGGGCGGCGATCAGGTCTTGCAGGGCGTCGAGCCGCCGGCGCAGCAGCGCGGTCACCTCCTCGGGAGGCAGCCCGGCCATGACCGACAGCCCCGCCTCGAACCTGCGCGGCGCCTCCTCGGGGTCGGACAGCAGCTCGCGGGTCCAGTCGGCCAGCTCGGCGCGCCCCTCCTCGGTGATCTCGTAGACGGTGCGCTCGGGCCGGCCGCCCTGCCGGTCACTGCCGGCCTCCCTCAGCAGGCCGTGCCGGGCCAGGTTGTGGACGACGGTGTAGAGGGACCCCCACTTGATCGCCATGTCCTGGTCCTTGCCGCGGGACCGCAGGACGGAGGCCATCTCGTAGGCGTGCATCGGGCGCTGGGCCACGACGGAGAGCACGGCGAGCGCCAGCAGGCTGCCCACCTTCCGCCGCTTCACCATCTCGGGGCCTCCACACTCGCTCGTTCACGAATACTCGTTTACGAGTATACGTCGGCGAGCATCGTCTGCACAGCCCTGTACGGCTCGCAATCCAGCCGATTCCCGGTGCTCCTGCCCTCCTGCTCACCGGCGAGATGGTGACCATCACGTCTGCGCCGATTGCCCACGTCGTGCGGGCCCCGGTCCGGTGAGCACATGGCGTCGAGTGTCTCCTCGCGGCGCCGGCCACCCGTCCGCGCCGATCCGGGCTTCGTCAGATGTCCAGGCGGGCGGCGATGCCGTCGAGGAGGCAGTCGAGGCCGAGGTCGAACTGCCATCGCGCGTCGTCCTTGCGGGTGGCGGTGCGCAGGTAGTGCTGGAAGGTGGGATAGCGGCCGGTCCGCATGTGCCAGGTCATGAGCGGGGCGAGTTCGCCGCGCAGTTCGTCGCCGCTGGACAGGCTCTGCTCGCTCATGAGGGCGCTGACGGCGCTCTCGTAGCTCATGGCGCCGTGCACGTAGGCGTCCACGCCGCGAAAGACGCTCATCATGGTGTCGGCGTCCAGACCGAGGCCGTCGAGCGCCGCCAGGGCCTTCTCGGCCACGGCCATCCGGCGGGGCGTGAGGGCGAGCTTGGCCTGTGGCGGCAGCTGGGCCAGCCATCGGTGGTCGAGCATCAGCTCGCGCGTGCTCATGGCGAGCGCGCGCAGGCTCTCCCGCCAGCCGAGGCCGTCGGGCAGGCGCAGGTCGGCGTAGACATGGTCGACCATGAGTTCCAGCAGGTCGTCCTTGCCGGACACGTAACGGTAGGGCGCCATGGGGGCGACGCTCAGCTCGGCGGCCAGGCGGCGCATGGTGATCGCCTCCAGACCTTCGGCGTCGGCGATCGCGACGGCGGCCGTGGCGATGCGCTGCGGCGACAGGAGCTGACGGGGAGCCGGTGCCGGCCGCTCCAGCCGCTCCCACAGCGATGTGCTCTTGTCGGTGCTCATGCCACCGGCCCTCTCTCCTCCACGTTTCGATACAACGTATCAGCAGTAGACAACGTACACACGGCTGTGTACGTTGTATCACCTAATGTACGATGTACACATAAGGGATGGACATGCTCAAGGTCACCGTCATTCTCGGCAGCGTCCGCGAGGGGCGCTTCGGCCCCGCCGTGGCGAACTGGATCATGAACCACCTGCACCAGCGCGACGACATGAGCGCCGACCTGATCGACCTGGCGCAGACCCCGCTGCCGACGGTTCTGCCTGTGCTCGGGCAGCCGCCCTCCTCCCAGGAGGACAGGGACCTGCTGGCGGCCGTCTCGCCGCGGCTGGCGGCGGCCGACGCCTTCGTCATCGTGACGCCCGAGTACAACCACAGTTTCCCGGCCGCGCTGAAGAACGCCATCGACTGGCACGGCACCGAATGGCAGGCCAAGCCCGTCGCCTTCGTCTCCTACGGCGCCTTCTCCGCCGGGCTGCGCGCGGTCGAGCAGCTGCGGCTGGTGCTGGTCGAACTGCACGCCGTCACCCTCCGCGACAGCGTCGGCCTGCAGCATCCGTGGGCGCAGTTCGACGGCGACGGCAAGGCCCTCGACCCGGCCGCCGACGCCGCCGCCAAGGTCATGCTGGACCGGCTCGCCTGGTGGGCGTACGGGCTGCGCGAGGCCAGGGCCGCCCGCCCCTACGCCGTCTGAGGCGCCATGACCCGCCTTGGAGTCCCCGGACCGCGGACCGGCACCACCGACCGCACCGACGCCGGCGCATCCACCCCCGCCCATCGACTCGGACGACGGAGCCTTCGCCGCGTCCCATGACAAGGAGTCTCGACATGCGGTTCTTCCGTTACCGCCGCGATCGGCCTGGCTCGGCGGCGCTGCGCGGCACGTTGCCGGAAGAGCGCCGGTCCTCCATGGACCGGAACGCGCCGGGCGTTGATCGCGTCGGCCTCGACGCCGAGCGGGTGATCCGGTGAGACTGACGCATTTCGGGCACGCCTGTGTACGTGTCCAGAACGGCGATCGGGCGCTGGTGATCGACCCGGGCACCTTCTCCGACGCGAAGACGGCGTTGGCCGGAGCCACGGCCGTGCTCGTCTCCCACGAGCACCCCGACCACGTCGACGTCAAGGCACTCGAGGCAGCCCGGGCCGGCAACCCCGCGCTGACCGTCCACACCCATGCGGCGCTGGCCGCCGAGCTCGGCGAGGGAGCGGCCGCGGTCGGCGCGGATGAGACCTTCACCGCCGCCGGCTTCGCCGTGAAGGCCGTGGGCGGCGTGCACGCCGAGGTCATCGACGGACTGCCCGGCTGCCCGAACCTCGGGTTCATCGTGGACGGCCTCTACCACCCGGGAGACTCCCTGTTCGTCCCCGCCGACGAGGTCGACACCCTGCTGGTCCCGGCGGCCGGCCCCTGGGTGAAGATCGGCGAGGCCATCACCTTCGTCCGAGGCGTCCGGCCGGCCCGCGCATTCCCGATCCACGACATCCAGCTCAGCGAGGTCGGTCTGGAGTACTTCGACGCGTGGCTCGAGGAGGAGACCGACTACGCCCGCATCCCCGTGGGCGATTCGGTCGATCTCTAGATCGATGCGGTGACCACCGGCGCCTGACGCGATCTACGGCGCGGTACGCAGCATGCGCGGGACCAGCTGCGCCGCCCGCTGCTCGGGGATGCCGCCGGCGAGGGCGACGCGGGCGAGCGCGGCGCGGAACCATCCGGCGCCGGGCCCGCCGTTCCGGCCGAAGATCGGCTCTGTGGCCGCCCGTTCGCCGCAGAGCGCCCGCAGCAGCCGGCAGGTCAGCGGCGGGAGCACGAAGGCGGCGGCGTCATCGTGTCCGGGATGGAGGACGATGACGACGTGCTGACCCCCGTGGCCGTCCGCGACGACGCGGAGGTCCTGCCGGGTCACACCGGCCACCGCCTCGGCCGGAGCGCCGGTCGCGTCCAGCAGGGCGACCGCGGCCGCCTCCGCCGTGTGGCCCTCGGCCGCCAGCTTGGCGACGCCCAGGCGCAGCGACCGGCGTTCGTCGCGGGTGAGCGTGACCGTCCCGCTCGTGGTGGGGGCAGGGGCCGCCCTGGTGTGGTCGTCGTGACCGGCCCGGATGGAGCCGGCCTCCCAGGCGAAGTGGTAGAGCGAGGTCAGGGCCGCGTGTCTCCTGCTCACCGTCGCCCTGGCCAGGGACCTGCCCGGACTCTGAGGCAGACGACCGGCCAGGGCCGCGTCACAGTACTGGCGGACGTGCACCCCGGTGGCGTCGAGCAGGGCGAGGCCCGGATGGCCGGCGCGCAGCCAGCGCAGGAACGAGGCGAGCGTCCGCAGGCGGAACCGCCGGGCGCCGTGTGAGGGGGCTTCGTGCAGCCAGGCGGCCACCGTGCGCCGGCTGATCAGACCCAGCCCGTCGACCAGGTCGATGTCGGCCCCGTCCACGTCACCGCCGTCACCGGGGCGGCGACGCGGACGCAGACCGCCGATCTGCCCGACACTCGCCACCCGTACCGCGGAACCGGCCGTCCGGGGCTTGGGGAGACCGAGGGGATCCGAGTCAGAGGCGCCAGTCATGCTGTGGATCTTCTCATGGGGGCGCGTTCGCCCGCTCGACCGGATGGCTTCTACGCTGCTCCGATGAACGTCGAGTTCAGCGGCGACATGTGGCTCTGGAGAGGGCCGGCCCCGTGGCACTTCATCACCGTCCCGGACGAGCGTCACGCGCTGCGCATGGCCGGCGCCGCGGTGAGCTACGGCTGGGCCTGATCCCGGTCGCGGCCCAGATCAACGGAACCCGGTGGAAGACCTCACTGTCCCCCAAGGACGGCAGTCATGTGGTGCCGGTGAAGGCGGGGGTTCGCCACGCTGAAGGCTCGACATGGGGGACGTGCTGACCGTCGATGTCCGAACCGATGCCGGGTTCGGCCTTTCGCCCTTCCAGGACGCCTGCGGACGCCCCATCTGATCACCAAACAAAGCCTCAAAAATCCACCCAAGACGGCTACACATGGGCCGAGCCGGGGAATTGCGGGATCAGAAGGACGTGACGCTTCCATGCTGAAGCACCATGACCAGCAGGGCGGCCACCAGCGTGGCGATGAGCACCCAGCTGATCAGGATGATGACCGTGGAGCGACGCGGCCTCCGACTGAGGGGCCCCTGGCCGGCGGCCTTCGCCTCGTTGCGGCGGACTCGCTCGTTGAACGACTCCAGCCGCGCCACGAGACGGGGATCGTCATCGACGAGGTGCCGCTCGATCTGTGCCAGCAATCGCTCCTCGTCCTGCGACCAGGCCATGGATGCACCTCCGGAACGCAAGCTCTGTGCGGGTGTTCTGCCCAACCCTGAAGATCATTAGCCCCCGCCCTGTCAGGTAATTGCCGCCTCTTTTCCGTTTGCGATCACGCTCGAACTTCTGTTCTAATCAGTGGCATGCGCTGGGACAACCTCCGCCTGACAGCCGCGAATGCGGATGATCCGGTCGTGCCGCTGTTCGCCCGTGGAGCGGTCACGCGCACCTTCGACACCCCCGAGTTCCGGGGCATGACGTTCTACGAGATCCACGCCCGCTCGATCATCAACCGGGTGCCGGCCGCCAGCCGCGTCCCGTTCGAGTACACGATCAACCCCTATCGGGGGTGCGGTCACCGCTGCGTCTACTGCTTCGCCCGCAACACCCACCGCTACCTCGACCTCGACACCGGGGCGGACTTCGACTCCAAGATCGTCGTGAAGGTCAACTCCGCCGACCTGGCCCGCAGGGAGCTGGCCGCCCCGGGCTGGCGGGGGCAGCACGTCGCCATGGGCACCAACGTCGACTGCTACCAGCGCGCCGAGGGCCGCTACCGGCTCATGCCAGGCATCCTGGGCGCGCTGCGCGACGCGGCCAACCCGTTCTCCATTCTCACCAAGGGCACGCTGATCCTGCGCGACCTCGACCTGCTCACCGAGGCGGCCGAGGTCACCGAGGTCGGCGTCAGCGTGTCGGTCGGCTTCATCGACGCCGACGTCTGGCGCTCGGTCGAGCCCGGCACCCCCGACCCGCGGCGGCGCCTTGAGGTGTGCGCCACCCTCAACGAACGCGGCATCGGCTGCGGCGTGCTGATGGCGCCGATCCTGCCCTATCTCACCGACTCCCCGGCCCAGCTCGAGCGCACGGTCAGGGAGATCGCGGAGGCGGGCGCGACGCACATCGCGCCGATCGTGCTCCACCTGCGGCCGGGAGCGCGCGAGTGGTGGCTGGCGTGGCTCTCCCGCGAGCATCCGCGTCTCGTGCCGCGCTACCTGGAGCTGTACGGCAGGGGCGCCTACGCGCCGCGGGAGTACCAGCGGCGGATCACCGAGCAGGTCAGGGGCCTGGCCGAGCGCCACAAGGTGGGCGCCGCCACCTCGCGGCAGAGGCGCCGCATCGGCCCGCCCTCTCCCGCGGCACCGCCCGCCCCCGCCGACCCAGCGCCGGAGCAGCTCAGCCTGCTCTGACGGGCTTGAGGCCGCTGGGACGGATACCGTTCCGACTCACTGGTGATGCTATGTCGGGTTTCGGGGCTGAATGGGTATTAAGCGGCTTAGTGTGCCGTTCGGGCACCATAGCCACACGGGGGAAACCATGGCAGACACCAAGAAGAAACCGGCCACCAAGTCCGGCAAGTCCAAGAAGGAAGCGATCAAGACCAGCAGGCAGGTCAAGGACGCCAAGAAGGACACCCGCAAGCCGGACGAGGCCTAGCCGGTGACCTGAGGGGCAGCCGCGGCCACGTCCCGGCTGCCTCACCCCCCACCGGGACGTCACGCCATCCCGGGACCGCATCCGGCGACGTCGATGCAGCCTTCGCACCGAGGCGCCCTTCCCCCGGCGCACCTTCGCCCCCAGCACAACCTTCGCCCCGGCGCTCCCCGTATCCGGGTTCACCGGGAAGCCGCCGGCCACCTGGTTCAGAGGGACGGCCGGCGACCTGGCTCGGGGGGCGGCCGACCACCTGATGCAGGGCGGCCGGCCGACCACCTGCCAAGGGACGTCGAACCACCTGGTGCGGCGGCCGTCGGCAACCCTGCGCCGGGCGGGGCCGTCGGCCACAACTCTCAGGCCGGACGACCACGCCACACGGAACCCACACACTGGGCCTTCAGACGGGACCTTCAGCGCGCCAGGGTCTCGGCTCGATCACCGATGCAACCTTAAGAGTATTTGCGGCGTCTAATGATCATAGGTGGGGATAGTGCCACGGGGATGAATGGTGCACTCCGCCGAAGCGAGACAATTAGCCGGTGGTGAGAGCGGCTCGCCACCGGCCACGTGTGTTGTGACACTCTCAAGTCAAGGGGGACCCCGCAGGTGCGCGCACTGGCACGCAAGGGCAAGTCGGCGATGGTCAGACTGTACAAGGGCTACAACCGGCGCAAGGTGCGCAAAGCACCGCCCCCTTCCATTCATCAGGTGCGGATCCTGCTGCTCCACGCCAACGGCATGGGCGGCACGATCAGGACCGTGTTCAACCTGGCCAGCTACCTGGCGCGCGAGCACGACGTGGAGATCGTCAGCATCCTGAAGGAAGCCGAGGAGCCGTTCTTCCCGATCGACCCGCGGGTCAAGTTCCGCTTCCTGGACGATCGGCTGGACCCGAGCGCGGACCCGATGCGGGCGATGCTGTCGAAGATGCCGAGCCGGTTGATCCCCAAGGAGGAGACCGCCTACCACCGGTTCAACCTGTGGACCGACCTCAAGCTCGCCCGCTACATCCGCTCCCTCGACACCGGCGTCCTCATGGCCACCCGGCCCGGGCTGAACCTGGCGATGGCCCAGCTCGCGCTGCCCAGCGTCATCACCGTCGGCCAGGAGCACGTGGCCCTGCGCACCCAGGTCGAGCCGATGCAGGAGCTCATCAAGTGGCGTTACCGCCGCTTCGACGCGCTCACCACGCTGACCAAGGCCGACCTGCGCGACTACCGCAACACGCTGCCGAAGAAGCCCAGGCGCCTGGTGCGGATCCCCAACGCCGTGCCCCCCATGGGAGGCGGCACGGCGGACCTGAACTCCAAGGTGGTCGTGGCCGTCGGCCGCATGACCCGGCTCAAGGGCTTCCACCGGCTGATCACCGCGTGGGAGACGGTCGCACAGTCGCACCCGGACTGGCAGCTGCGCATCTACGGGGCGGGACCGCAGGAGGACAACCTGCGCGCCCAGATCACCGAGGCCGGCCTCGAGGGCAAGGTCGTGCTGCCCGGCCCGACCTCGGACGTGGGCGCCGACCTGGAGAAGGCCTCGATCTTCGTGCTGAGCTCGCGGCACGAGGGCTTCCCGATGACGATCCTGGAGGCCATGGCCAAGGGATTGGCGATCGTCAGCTTCAACAGTCCGCACGGGCCCAAGGAGATGATCACCGACGAGGTGGACGGGCTGCTCGTCAAGCCCCGTACCAACGCCAACCTCGCCGCGGCGATCATCCGGGTGATCGAGGACGAGGACCTGCGCCGCCGGCTGGCGGCCGGGGCTCTGGAGACGGCCCGCACGTACGACGTCGACGCCGTCGGCGCGCAGTGGGACGCCCTGCTGGAGGAGCTGCTGGCCCGCCGCAACGGCACGTACGTCAAGCCGGAGCCCCCGGCTCCCACCACCACCGACCCCCAGGACGCCTCCGGGCCCCGGGAGGTCTCCGAGGCCCGAGCCGGCGACGCCCGTGACGACGCCGACGACGCCCAGGACGAGAACGAGGCCGGGGACGACGACTTCCGGGACTCCGAGGACGCCCGGGACGAGGACGAGTCCGGCGACGACGAGCGCGACGAGAGCGCCGGTCCGGAGGAGGGCGTCCGTCGGCTCGACCGTCCCGGTGACGTGCCGGGCCGGGGTGCTTTCGAGCCGCGCCGCCAGACCGTGAACGAGGCCACCGCCCCGTCCGCGTAGCGCGACCGGCCCGTACGACGCGACCGTTCATGACGCGACCGTTCACGACGCGCCGGACCGCGCCCCGGCCGGCGCGGCCAGGTCGGGCGCCCGACGACAAGAGTGGCGCCCGCTCGTCAGCGACCGTTCGCGCCACGCCAGGCAACGCCCTTGGCGCGGCACACCGGCCGGCCACTGTTCGCGATGCGCCCGGCCACGACCACCCGCGCGGGAGGCGACTCCCGTGCGGGCCCGCACGACGCCAGGACGTGCCACCACGGGCGCGACGGCGCCTTGAGGCTTCCGCCCACGCCCACGTACGTCCGTCCCGCGGAGAGCGCGCGGCCGCCGGCCAGGCGTGACCGGCCGGTTGGGGCAGCGTCACACCCGGCCGGGCACTCGACCGGTTGCGCCGCCTCGTCGGGCCACGCCTCCCAGCGCTCGCGCGGCCCGGCTCGTCCGGTCACGAACAGCATGGACGAGCCCGGGCTGAGCAGCCCGCACAGCACGCCCGCGGCCTTCTCCCTGGCGCCTCCCTGGTGCGCGACGTCACCGAGCGGACGCCTCGAGATCCTCGACGAGCACCCGCCACCCGCCGGCTCTCCCGCCTTAAGTGTCGAAGTCGGCTATGCCGGGAATCTCTCTAGAGATCTGTGCCCAACACCCGTCACCCCCCATCGGAGGCGTGCTTGAGCACAAAGGACACGGTCGCCCTCATCGCGGGAGGCGTCCTCGTCATCTCCCTCTTCGGCACCGCGAAGGGCACCCAGGCCACCCACGGCACCGCCGCCAACACCGCCACCAGCCCACTGGCCAACCGCGGCGGCACCCGCCCCGGCCTCGCCCCCATCACCTCCGACGCCGACCGGGCCGCCGCCCGCAGGCTCATCTCCCGGCTGCGCGTCAAGGGCCGCGGCCCCGCCACGGGGTACACGCGCACCCGGTACGGCGACAACTGGGCCGACACCGCCCCGAGCGTCCCGTACGCGGGCAACGGCTGCCGCACCCGCGACGACCTGCTCGCCCGCGACGGCCAGGACGTCCGCTACCGCAAGGGGTCGCGGTGCGTGGTCGTCGCCATGCGGCTGGCCGACCCGTACACCGGCAAGGCCATCGCGTGGCGCAAGTCCGACGCCGACGAGGTACAGGTGGACCACGTCGTCCCGCTCGCCTACGCGTGGCGGATGGCCGCCGCCCGCTGGCCGATGTCCAAGCGGCTGGACTTCGCCAACGACCCGCTCAACCTCCTGCCCGTGGACGGCGCCGCGAACGAGCAGAAGGACGCCTCCGGCCCGGCGAGCTGGCTGCCGCCCCGCCGCCGCATCCGCTGCGCCTACGTGACCCGTTTCGCCCAGGTCGCCGTCAAGTACGACGTGCCGGTCACCCCGGCCGACAAGCGGACCATGCTCGCCCAGTGCCGCTGACCGATCGGCGTCATCTGGTGTCCTGCCCGTCGTCCGACCACTCGAAGCCGTGGCCGAACGTCGCCTCGGCCAACACCCGCTGGCCGGCGGCGTTCGGGTGGAAGAAGTCCCACTTGCTGATGTGGTCGAGCGTGAACCGGAAGCGGAACACCTCCCCCTCATCCGTGCGGCAGGAGTCGCCCAGAGCGGCGCACGCCTCGGCCGCCTCCTCGTTGTAGGCGATCACCCTGTCGCGCACCCGCGCGCGCCGCTGCATGTCGGCCCGCTTGACCGACGAGGGACGCGCCAGCATGGACTGGCAGATGTGCCCGGCCGTCCAGAACGTCCTGGCGATGGCGTGGCTCCTGCCGACCTGCCACAGCCGCCGCAGGTCCGGGACGCTGGCCATGAACACCCGCACGCCTGGCACCCCCTCGCGCAGCGCCGCCAGCGCCGCGTCCAGCCGCTGCCGGTACACCGCCACCGGCGTCATCTCGCGCTCGGTTCCCACGCACGCGTCCTGGGCGCCGATGAGGATCGTCACGTAGCCCGGCTTGAGCTCGATGGCCTGACGCACCTGGTTCATCAGGCCGGCGCTGGTGGAGCCGGGCACGGCGAGGTTGCGGTTGTGCCCCCGGATGTCGCCGTCGAGGCGCAGCAGCCGCAGGTAGTGGCTGGTGACCTCCGCGTTGTCGCCCGCGGACCACGACCGGGAGGTGCACGACACGTACCAGCCGCAGGCGTTGAATCCGCTGGAGATCGAGTCGCCGAGTGCCACCATCGACGTCGGCACGGGGACACCGGTGGCGGCCCGCGCGGCGCCGGAGCCGTGCAGGACGCCGGAGCCGGACAGGAGGACCACGGCGGCGAGGAGGCGAGGGAACATGGCCCCCAAGGTAGGGATCCGATCTTGGACCCACTATGACCGGCGGGGAAGGTGGGCCATTTCACAACCGACTTCATATCCCGGCTTGACAGTCCCGCCGCGGGCCGGGCCGGAGGCGGCGATACCGCCAACAAGGCCGCACGTCCGCAAATATGCTGCTTTTTCTTGGATCTATGACCGTTACTCCCCATTCCAGGGGGTCACAGTCGAACGTGTTCAGTTCCCGCATAGAGTGTCTTGAGTGAGTGTCGCGCTCGGAACCACCCGCCCGCTACCGGTTCGCACCACGCCCGTGGGCGACCCCGGTGACCTGCTGGCTTCCCTGCCGAAGACCGCGCCGTTCGCGTGGATCCGGCACGGCGAGGGGCTCGTCGGCTGGGGGGAGGCCGCTCGCGTGGAGGTGCCGCCGGGTCCGCGCCGTTTCGCGTGGGCCCGTGAGTGGCTGGCCGAGGTGCTCGGCGACGCCCACATCGACGACGCGGTCAAGACGCCCGGGTCCGGGCCGGTCGCCTTCGGCACGTTCACCTTCGACGAGAACGCGCCCGGCTCCACGCTGATCGTCCCCCGGACGATCCTGGCCCGCCGCGACGGCCGCGCCTGGCTCACGACCGTGGGCGAGCCGGGCCTGCAGCCGTTCACCCCGATCCGTACGCCGGGCCGCATCCGCTACAGCGACGGCAGCCTCACCGCGCCCGAGTGGGAGCACATCGTCGCCCGCGCCTCGCGCCGCATCCGCGCCGGCGAGCTGGAGAAGGTCGTCCTCGCCCGCGACCTGCTCGCCACCGCCGAACGGCCCATCGACATTCGGCTCCTGCTGGCCCGCCTCAGCCGCCGCTACCCGGAGTGCTACACGTTCTCCGTCGCGGGCCTGGTGGGCGCCACCCCCGAACTGCTGGTCCGCCGTACCGGCAAGCACATCGAGTCGCTCGTACTGGCCGGGACGACGCCGCGTGGCACCAGCGCCGCCGACGACGTCGCCCGGGGCGCGGCGCTGTTCGCCTCCGAGAAGGACCGGCACGAGCACGAGTGCGCGATCGCGTCGGTCCGGCAGACGCTCGCGCCGCTCTGCGCCTCCCTCCACACCCCCGACGAGCCGGAGCTGCTGGTCCTGCCGAACGTCCAGCACCTGGCCAGCCACGTCACCGGGCGGCTGGCCGACGGGGCGTCCGTGCTGGACGTCGTCGCGGCCATGCACCCGACCGCCGCCGTCGGCGGCACCCCGACCGGCACGGCGATCGAGGTGATCCGCGAGCTGGAGGGCATGGACCGCGCCGGGTACGCCGGGCCGGTGGGCTGGATCGACGCCCACGGCGACGGCGAGTGGGGCATCGCCCTGCGCTCGGCGATCGTGGAGGGGCGCCGCGCCCGACTGTTCGCGGGAGGCGGCATCATGGGCAACTCCGACCCGGCGTCGGAGCTGGCCGAGGCCCAGGCGAAGTTCCGCGTCATGCAGTACGCCCTGGAGGGGTGAGCGCCTCGCCGTCTCAGGCCGACGGGACGTGGATGCCCTCGCCGGTCTCCACGCGGGCCCGCCCGGCGGTGAGCGTCGCCAGCCACGCGGTGAACGCGGGCACCTCGTCCTCCCCCACCGCCACCGCGAACTCGACGGCCGGCCCGTACGCCACGTCGCGCACGGCGTACCGCGACGCGCGCAGGCCGTTCTCCACCCGTCCCGCCTGGTCGTGCGCCACCGACACGCGCACCAGCCGGGCCGGCACCATGCGCACCGCCTCGGCGCGGTCCAACGTCTCCGTCACCGCCGAACCGTAGGCCCGGACCAGGCCGCCGGCACCGAGCAGGACGCCGCCGAAGTAGCGCGTCACCACGGCCACCACGTCGCTGAACCCCCGGCCGACCAGCGCCTGCACCATGGGGGTGCCGGCGGTGCCGCCGGGCTCGCCGTCGTCGTCCCCCTTCTGCACGCGCTGCCCGATCACGTACGCGGTGCAGTTGTGGGTGGCGGCCGCGTGGATCCGGCGCCGCCCGGCGATGAACTCCTGCGCCTCCTCGACCGCGCTCACCGGCGCCACCGCGCAGACGAACCGGGAGCGCCGCGCCTCCGTCTCGTGCTCGACGGCGGTTTTCAGGGTGAGGTACGAAGAGGACACGTCACCAAGCTACCGCCTTTACAAAGTAGATCAACGGCGTGGATCGAGAACGGCGACGTCAACGCGCGCACGGCGCTGCGCGAGGCGATCCGCCGGACGCTCGACGCCGACCCCGCCCTGACGAGCGAGCCGGCCCTCATCGCATGCGCGACGCGGCCGCTCACGACTTCAGCTTGAGCCTCTTCCTCGACGCCCCCGGGAACACGACGACCAGGTGCTGCTCCTCCCCCGCCTCGTCGACCCGCACGTGGACACGGAGCCGGTAGCGGCCCTTCCCCTTGATCGCCAGGTTCGGCATCGGGGCACCCGCGCCCGCGTCTCCGCCCTCGCCCTTCTCCGGCACGGTGAGCCGGCCGCTGCGGCTGACGATCGGCACCTCGGTGACCTGGTCCCACCCGGCCGTCCGCTGTGGCGGCGCGGCGCGGAAGGCCTTCACGGTGAGGCACAGATCAGAGACGTCTTCGACGTGCCCGACGAGCACCGTGCTGCCGGCCACCCCGATGAGGGTGCTGTCGTCGTAGACCTTGTCCATCGCCTGCTCCGCCGCCTCGTCGGCCGATTCGTCCTCGGGATCGTGGACGAGATAGCCGTGATCGCCGTCGACGAACAGGAAGTAGTTGGCCGTGGCCTGGACGACGCCCTTCGCCCGGGGCCACGGGTCGCGGCACTTCGCGTTCTTCTCGGCGATGTAGGCGGTGTTCGCCGCCTCCGTCTCCGCGGCCGACCGCAGCAGCTCGGGATGGGTCGCACCGACGATCTCCGGGCAGACGTGGACGAGGTCCCAGGGGTCCGCGCCCCAGGCGGGCCGCGCGCTCCCGGCCCGCGTCAGAATCGCCTCCTGCTCGTCGCGGTCCTTCGTACGGCACAGCGTCCGCCCGTACGCGAGGATCGCCTGGTCCGGCAGGTCGTCCGGGAACATGGGCGGGACTCCGCCCTCTCTGCTCCGCGCTCGGCACAGGAACGCGGCGTCGCGTTCCGCGGGTTTCAGGTCGCCGAAGCCGGGCCGGTCATAGCAGTCGATCGACCAGCCGGTGTAGGTGTTGTGCGGCGTCTGCTCCGGGTGGATCATCGCGATGATCGGCAGTACGGTCACGGCCGCCACCGCGAGGCGGATCACGCGCCGCCGCGCGGGCGGAAGGTCCGCCGGGTGGTCCTCAGCGGGCAGTTCACGGGCGGTCGCCGCGATCCACACGGTGCTGACGAGCCCCACCGCGTCCACAAGGACCAGCATCGCCAGATGACCGCTGGAGATCCTTCCGAGGAGAAGGTTGAGCGGGATGACCAGCGCGTAGACTCCCACCGACAACCACCCGGCGACCTGCGTGCCGCGGCTCCACCGGCCGTCGCGCCGCTGCCCGACGACCGTGATGATGGTCGCCGCCACTCCGCCCAGCATCAAGCCCACTTCGACGACGCCGCCCGATCCGAGCTCCGGGAGGTCGAGTTCGTCGAGAAGCGGGTTGGCCGTCCCGGCCAGCTCGACCGCGAACATCGCCCCGGCCGCCGCGCGCAGCACGCGGGACCGCCAGCGGATGACGAGCAGGTAGAGGACGTCGATCGCGGTCCATAGCGCGAGCTGGAATGCCGCGTCGACCGCGTCGGGCAGCAGCCCGATCGGGTACCACAGGACAAGGATGTACGCCACCGCCAGATACAGCAGCCGGCGCAGCGCCTTCGCCCGGCGGTCCAGCGGTCCCTGCGCGGGGGCGCGCAGGATCAGCCACAGGAGCGCGGCCTTCACCAGGGCGGCCACGAGCAGCGCCACAACCGTCGGGGTGTCGAACCCGCCGCGGGCGTGGAATTCCCCATAGGCGGTCGGCGGCGACCATTCGGCGGCCACCCAGAGCCAGGCGTCGTCGAGCACCAGGCCCGCGAGCGCCGCCGCAAGAGTCAGACCTACCGAGCCGATCCTGATAATCCGCCAGAGATCATCCGAAAGCACGGGACGCGATCTTAGCGCGGCGGTCGGCCTTCAACGCCCGACTGTCGGTGCGGATCCATAGGCTGCGGCCCATGATCGACACCACGTTGTGCGAGACACCCGCATGAACGCCGTCCAGGAGCTGCTCGACCGGATCGAGGCAGGCTCGGTGGCGAACCTCGTCACGTACCTGAACGGTCTCGGCGAGGACGACAAGCGCGTGGCCGCCCGGCACCTGCCCACTCATCTCGGCGAACGCCGGCGTTCCGGGTTCGAGGCCGAACAGCGGGTACGCGAGCTGGCCCTCCTCTACCGTCTGGCCGGAGCGGCCTGCCTGGGCGGGCCCGGACAGGTGGCGAGCTGGCTCGACCGGCGTGAGCTGCGCTGGGTGAAGCCGGAGGCCGACGCCGCACACGTCATGTCCGTGCTCAGCGACCGGCCGGAGGAGTGGCGGCGCGACCTGGCCGTACGCCTGGTGCAGCGGCTGCGGCCGGCCACCGGTTCGACGTGGCAGCGCATACAGGCGCTGGGAAACTGGGATCTGGCCGCGGCGCTGGTGATCGAGACGGGCGCGGAGCCGCCGGAGAACGACGCGTTCGTGTCCGGATGGGTGTTGCGTATGGCCGAGCGGCAGCGGTTGAACCCGAACCGGGTGCTCGCCGGCGATCGGCTGCTCGATCACATGCTGCCCCGCCTGTTCCAGGCCCAGGGCGTGGCGGACGGGCTGATGTGGGACCGGGGCTGGGGAGACGGCCCCACCGTCCTCGGGCAGCTCGTCGCGATGGCCGGGACGGGCCGCGTACCGCGCCAGGTGCTGCTCGACGGCTGTGTGAGCCGGTTCCTGGCCGGAGCCGACGCGGCCGAGGCCGCCCCCTTCGTCACCATGTGGCGGGAGCTGGAGCCGGAGGCGGCCGAGGTGCCGGTGGCCGACTTCGTACGGATGGTGCCATCGGCGTCCTCGCCCGTGGTGCAGCTCGCGCTGGAGGAGCTGCGGAGGGCGGAGCCGGCGCTCGACGGGGAGCTGTTCGCCGAGGCGGTCCAGGCGCTGGCGTACCGGCCGGAGAAGAAGTACATGGCGGCCGCGGTGAAGTGGATCGCCGCCGCGTCGCCGTCCAGGGGCGCACTCGCGGTCGCCGCGCTCGCCCCCGTCTTCCACGTGGACACGCCCAGCCTGCGCGAACGCGCGGTGCGTGTCGCGGTCAAACTCGCCCCGCACACCGCTGAGCCCGGCAGGGAGGCGATCCGCGAGGCGGCCGCCTGGCTGCCCGCCGACCTGCGCGAACGGGTCGCCGCCGCTTTCGGCGCGGTGGAGGAGTTCCAGCCGGAGCCCATGAGCGCCGCGACGCTGACCGCGACGCCGCTGCCCGCCCTGGCCCCGCCCATGACCTCGGTCGCGGAACTGGCCGCCGAGCTGGCCGAACCGCTCTGGCCGGAGGTGCCCGCTCAGTTCGAGCGCATCCTCGCCGCTCTGGTCAGGCTCACCCACCAGGACCGCGACGCCGTCGTGGCGGGGTTGCAGCCCTGGTGGCAGACGAACTGGCGGCATCCGTTCGACGCGCACACGTACGCGCACGGCATTTCCGGCTTCGACGAGGACATCCGTTCTCTGCTGGCGCGTTGCGCGCTGGCCGTCGTCTCACCCGCCGACAGCCGTGTGCTGACCGCGACGCTGAACGAGAGCAGCAGCCGCTGGCCCAGCTCCGAACCAGCCCCGCAACGATTCGTCCAGCGGCGTTTCCGCGAGGTCATGTCCCTGTTCGAACGGGGCGAGTCGATCCCTGTGCTGCTGGCCACCCCGACCTCGCCCACCGGACACGTCGACGCCGCGACCCTGCTCACGCGCATGGAGGAACTGGGCGACACCGAGCCGCTGGAGACCGACTTCCTGCAGGCGCTGCTGCGGTTGCCGCGCCACATCGATCCCGGACTGGTGGTGCGGGCGGAGAAACTGCCGTCCCAGGCGGGCCGGCGGCTGGCAGCCTGCCTGCGCGACGGCGGGCTGCCCGAGCCCGTCGTCACGTGGGAGCTTCTGGCGTTCGACCGCCCGGCGTCCTACCAGCAGTCGCTGCAGGAGGCCCATGCCGGCCTCACGCCGCCCGAGGGCGTCTCCGGGCAGCTCGCCGAACTCTGGACGCTGCACCCCAAGCCCGGCTATCCCCCCTTCTCCCGGCACATGGTGTGGTGGCCGCCCGCCATGCCGTCCCACCGTGAGGCCGTCGCGGCCCACGTCCTGGCGTGCCTGCCGTGGGCCGCGGACAGCACTACCGGCCAGGTCGAGGTCGTGGCCGCCCTGGCGCACACCGGCGGCCCCGCGGGCATCGCGACCGCCGGCGCGATCGTCATCGGCATGGGGCATCGGCTCCCCGCCCAGCGGGCGCTCGCCGCCGACGCGATCATCACCCTGGCCGCGTACGGTGACCTGCCGGCAGCCGACCTCGGCCGCGCCGTGGGCCGGATGGTCCGAGGCGAACAGGTCAAGCTCCATCGGGTCACCGGCGTACTCGACGAGGTCACCTCAGCCGGGGCGCACGCCGAGGTGTGGACCGCCCTGAAGGAAGCGATCCCGCTGCTGCTGCCCGGGCCCGGCGAGAAGGCCAAAGCCGGGCTGGGCGAGCTGCTCAAGGTCGCCGTGCGAGCGGCGGAGTCGACCGGGGCGCGGGGCGACATACCGAGGCTGGCGGACCTGGCCGCGCGCAAGGGCTCAAGCCAACTGCTCCACCAGGCACGACGCCTGTACGAAGTGATCGCGGCGTAGTGCACGCGGACCCGGTAGTGGCCCGGGCGGCCGTCGAGGGACAGGTTGGGCAACTCGGCGCCGCCCAGATCGTCCCTGAGCACGATCTCGCCGGTGGGTCGATCACGCCCGGGGGCCGATCCAGACGACTGTGGCGGGATTCCCGTCGTCCATCTGATCGCATGGGGGGCGACATCGACCCCCGCTCAGAGGATCAGACCCGTGAGCACCGCAGCGCCCGGACTCGGCGGTCCGGGCGAGGGTCAGGCCGTCAACGCGGTGCGCAGCTTGGTGAGCACGGCGCGCAGGATGCGCGAGACGTGCATCTGCGAGATCCCGAACTCCTTGGCGATCTCCGACTGCGTCATGTTGCCGTAGAAGCGCATCAGCAGGATGTTCTTCTCCCGGGGCGGCAGTGCGTCGATGAGCGGCTTGATCGCCTGCGCGTCGAGCAGGGTGTCCAGCGACTGGTCCTGCGCAGGCAGGAGGTCACCCAGCTCGGCCGCCTCCTCGTCGCCGTTGCCGACCGGGGCGTCCAGCGACAGCGCCGAGTAGGCGGTGGACGCCTCCATCGCCAGCAGCACGTCCTCCTCGGAGATGCCCAGCTTGGCGGCCAGTTCGGCGACGGTCGGCGAGTGTCCGAGGACCTGGGTCAGCTCGGCCGTCGCCTTGTTGATCTCGATGCGGCGTTCCTGGTAGACGCGCGGCACGCGGACAGCCCAGGTGCGGTCGCGGAAGTGCCGTTTGACCTCGCCGAGCACGGTGACCATGGCGTATCCCCTGAACTCGTGCCCGAGGGAGGGGTCGTAGCCGTTGACGGCCTTCATCAGGCCCACGTAGGCGGCCTGGCGCAGGTCGTCCATGGACTCGCCGCGGTAGCGGTAGCGGCGGGTGATCTCGCTCACCAGTCCCTCGTGCATCTCCACCAGACGCTCGCGGATGCGCGCGGCGTCCAGGTCGGAAATGCCGGGGTCGGCCAGGCGGGTCAGGAGTTCCTCGGCGGTGAGCTGGCGGGATGTGGTGGTCAGGACGGGCACGTGCTTCTCCCAGATGTGCCGGCGGCCCCGTCCATGAGAAAAAGCCCATGCAGAGGCACGCCTCGTTTCGCGTGAGAGGAAGCCCTCTGCTGGACTTCGAGATCCACCATCCCCGCCGGCGCCCCTCCTCTCACCTGCTAACGGTAACGGATTCATAACTAACAGCCCAAAAGTCGCGGCCATCGAACCGTATGCTGTACGGTACAGCGTACCGATACGATGGAGGCATCGCTTGACCCCGAACGACATCCGGCCCTTCCGCTTCGAGCCCGACCGCGGCGACCTCGACGACCTGCGGGAGCGACTCGACCGGGTGCGCTGGCCCGACGAGGTCCCCGGCCTCGGCTGGCAGTACGGTGTTCCGCTCGCCCGCATGAAGGAGCTGGTCGGCCACTGGCGCACCGGCTACGACTGGGACGCCGCGCTGGCCGAGCTCAACGCGCACGACCAGTTCGTCACGGACATCGACGGCCAGAACGTCCACTTCCTGCACGTCCGATCCGCCCGCCAGGACGCGTTGCCGCTGCTGATCACGCACGGCTGGCCCAGCTCCCCGGTCGAGTACCTCGACGTGATCGAGCCGCTCGCCCGCGACTTCCACCTGGTCATCCCGTCCCTGCCCGGTTACGGCCTGTCCGGCCCGACCACCGAGACGGGCTGGGGCTCGACCCGGATCGCGAAGGCGTGGCTGGAGCTGATGACCCGCCTCGGCCACGAGCGGTTCGGCGTGCAGGGAGGCGACTGGGGCACGTGGATCTCCCGAGAGATCGGCGTGCTCGCGCCCGAACGGGTGGCCGGCATGCACGGCAACGGCATCATCTGCTTCCCCATCGGCGTTCCCGGCGAGCTGGACGGGCTGACCGAGGTGGAGCAGGAACGCATGGCCTTCCGCGAGCGCTACCTGACCGGCCAGTACGGCTACAAGCTCATCCAGTCGGCCCGGCCGCAGACGTTCGCGTACGGCATGGCCGACTCCCCCGTGGCGCTGCTGGCCTGGTTCGCGAGCGTCTACCACGAGTGGAGCGACGAGCCGATCCCCGACGACCGGCTGCTCACCACCGTCATGCTCTACTGGCTGACCAACACGGCCGGCTCGGCGGCCCGCTCGTTCGTGGAGACGCCCGACACCGACCAGGACACCAGCGTCGAGTGGGAGCTCAAGCCGGCGACGGTGCCCACGTCGATCTCGGTGTTCCCGAAGGACATCCTGCGGCCGATCCGCCGATTCGCCGAGCGTGACAACGCCGTCGTCGGCTGGGTCGAGCACGAGCGCGGCGGCACGTTCGCCGCGCTGGAGCAGCCGCAGGCGTACGTCGAGGACGTGCGCGCCTTCTTCGCCACGCTCCGGTGACGGCACGGAAGATCTCGCCCGGCACACAGTCCGGACCTTGACGGATCTTACACTCAGGGCATGGCCGCGCTTACTCTGGTGGTCATGTCCGTGACCCCTCTGCGGGGTGGTCCCGCACGTGAGGCCGAGCTGCTCGGCGCGGTGCTCGAGGTGTTACGCGAGACCGGTTACGACCGGCTGAGCGTGGACACCGTCGCGGCCCGGGCCAGGGCGAGCCGGCAGACCGTCTACCGGCGGTGGCGGACGAAGGCGGACCTCGTGGTGGCGGCGTTCGTCAGCGCGGCCTCCCCTCTGCCCGACGTGCCCGACATGGGGAGTCTGCGCGGCGATCTGCTGTGGCTGATGGAGTTCCTCGTCGCCGAGTTGGAGCAGCTCGGCGACGTCATCGCCGGTCTGGTGGGCGAGATCCGGCACAACAGGGAGCTGGCCGCCGCCGTCGACCGGCACTACGTGACGGGCCGCAGGCGGCTCATGCTGGAGGTGTTCCAGCGGGCCTGGGACCGGGGGGAGCTGGCGGCGGCCGCCGACACCGAGCTGTTGTGGCAGCTCGGCCCGGCGGCCCTGCTGTTCCGCGGGCTGATCAGCGGCGAGCCGGTGGACGGCGACCTGGCCCGCCGGCTGGTCGACCACGTCCTCCTGCCCCTCGCCCTGGCCCGCAGATGACGATTCCCGGCGGAATCACTCGCGCCGCAGCTCGTGCTCCAGCTCCTCCAGCTCCGCCCCGCCCGCCATCAGCCCTGTCAGCTCCTCGCGGGTGATGTCGGCCTTGCCGTACTCACCGAGGCTCGTGCCCCGGTTGAGCAGCAGGAACCGGTCGCCCACCGGGTAGGCGTGGTGCGGGTTGTGGGTGATGAACACGACTCCGAGCCCCCGGTCGCGGGCCCGGACGATGTAGCGCAGCACGACGCCCGCCTGCTTGACGCCGAGCGCCGAGGTCGGCTCGTCGAGGATGAGCACCCGGGCGCCGAAGTGCACGGCCCGGGCGATCGCCACCGACTGCCGCTCGCCGCCCGACAGGGTGCCGACCGGCTGGTCCACGTCGCGGATGTCGATGCCCATGGCCAGCAGTTCCTCCCGGGCGATCCGGCGGGCCCGGGCCACGTCGAAGGCCAGGCCCCTGCGCGGCTCGGAGCCGAGGAAGAAGTTCCGCCACACCGACATCAGCGGGATCATGGCGAGGTCCTGGTAGACGGTGGCGATGCCCCGGTCGAGCGCCTCGCGCGGGCTGCCGAGGCGCACCTCCCGGCCGTCCACGAGGAACGTCCCGGCGTCGTGCCGGTGCACCCCCGACAGGATCTTGATGAGGGTGGACTTGCCGGCGCCGTTGTCGCCGAGCACACAGGTGACCTCGCCCGCCGCGACCCCCATCGACACGTCCCGCAGGGCCAGCACCGAGCCGAACGTCTTGCCGATGCCGCGCGTCTCGATGATCAATGCTTCACCTCCTCGGCGTACCGCCTGACCAGGCGGTTGGCGAGCGTGGCCAGCAGCAGCATGGCGCCGAGGAAGAACTTGAACCAGTCGGCGTCCCAGCCCAGGAACACGATGCCCTTGTCGGCCATCCCGAAGATCACCGCGCCGACGGAGGCGCCGATCGCGGAGCCGTACCCGCCGGTGAGCAGGCAGCCGCCGATCACCGCGGCGATGATGTAGATGAACTCCTGCCCGATGCCGATGTTGGCCTGCACGGACGTGTAGCGCAGGGCGAGGATCGAGCCGACCAGCCAGGCCGCGAACGAGGTCGTCATGAACAGCGCGATCTTCGTGCGCGCGGCGGGCACGCCCACGGCCCGGGCCGCCTGCTCGTTGCCGCCGACCGCGAAGATCCAGTTGCCCGCGCGGGAGCGCATGAGCACCCAGGTCGCGACGGCCGTGACGAGCAGCCACCACAGGATCGCCACCCGGAACGGCGTGCCGCCGATCTCGACGGTGCCGGCCAGGAGCGTGCGGGCGCCCTCGTAGCCGTCGGCCCGGCGCAGCCCGCTGACCTGCACGGTGCCGGTGAGCGCCTTGGTGACGCCGAGGTTGACGCCCTGGAGCATGAGGAACGTGGCGAGCGTGACGATGAAGCTGGGCAGGCGGGTCCTCGTCACGATCAGCCCGTTGGCGTACCCGATGGCCAGGGCCACGACCAGGCCCACGAGCATCGCCGTCCACACGTCCAGGCCGTACCGGGTGGCGAGGGTGACGAGGATCAGGCCGGTCGTGCCGGTGAGGACGCCGGCCGACAGGTCGAACTCACCGCCGATCATCAGCAGCGCGATGGCGACCGCCATGATGCCGAGCGTGGCCGCCGGGTCGAGCCAGTTGGCGACGCCCTGCGGCGAGCGGAACACCGGCGACTGCGCCGCGAAGAACGCGAACACCGCGACCATCCCGACGACCGCGCCCAGCTCGGGGCGGATCAGCAGCCGTCGCGCCAGGCCGGCGCGGGCGACGCGCTCGTCCGCCCCGCCGGCCACCGCGGTCACGACTGCCCTCCGACACGGGTCATCGGGTGCCCGCCTCGGCCAGCTTGGCGACCTGCTCGGCGTTGTCCTTGGTGACGAAGCCGGGGCCGGTGTTGACCGGCAGCCCGCCGCCCACGGTGTTGAGGTTCTTCTTGTACAGGGTGAGGAACGTGACGGGCAGCCACCCCTGGAGGTACTGCTGCTGGTCCACCGCGAACAGGATCTCGCCGTCCTTGATGGCCGTCACGACGTCACCCGACAGGTCGAACGTGGCGAGCTTGGCCTGCGAGCCGGAGTCCTTGACCGCGTCGCGCGCGGCGACCGCGACGGCCGGGTTGAGCGCGAGCACGCCGTTGACCTGCTTGTCCGACTGGAGCTTCGCGGCGACCTTGGACGTGACGTCGGCGAGGTTGCCCACGTCGACCTGGAGCCGCTCGACCGTGCCGCCGAGGCCCTGCTCGGCGCCCTTGCACCGCTGGTCGAGACCCACGTTGCCGGCCTCGTGGACGACGCACAGCAGCTTGGTGACGCCCGCGGCCTTGAGCTGCTCGCCGGCGCCGCGCCCGGCCACGTCCTCGGACTGGCCGACGTGAGTGATCGCGCCGAACGCCTTGGACGAGGCGGCCCCCGAGTTGATCGTCACGACCGGGATCTTCGCGGTGACGGCGCGCCCGACGGCCTCCTTCAGCGCGTCGGGGTTGGCCATGGACACGACGATGCCGTCCACCTTCTGCGAGACGGCCTGGTCGATGAGCTGCGACTGCTTGCCGGGGTCGCCGTCGCCCTGGTACGTCACGGTGACGCCGTACTGCTTGCCGGCCGCCTCGGCGCCGTTCTTGACCACGTCCCAGAAGGCGTCGCCCGCCGAGGCGTGGGTGATGACGGCGAACGTGCCGCCGCTCGCCGCGGGCGGCGCGGAGCCGGAGGCCGGAGCGCTCTCCGCACCCGCGCCTCCGGACGAGGAGGAGCAGGCGCCCAGCGTCAGCGCGCAGAGCAGGGCCAGCACGACAGGGGTTCGTCTCACAGGACACCTCCATGACCATCAGGCTCGCCCCGGTTGTACATCAATATCAATTCTTTGTATAGACATACGGACCAATGCGATCGATCCTTGGAACGGAAAGCTACGTTCCGCTATACTGCGGGACATGACGACCCCACCCTTGAGCGGGCGCAAGGCCCAGGCCGCGCGCAACGACGAACTGATCCTGAAGGCGGCGCGGGCGGTCTTCACCGCGGACCCCGGGGCGCCGATCGCGGCGGTGGCGGAGCGGGCCGGCGTCGGGATCAGCGCACTCTACCGCCGCTACCCCAGCAAGGAGGACCTGCTGCGCAAGCTGTGCTTCGACGGGCTGCAGCTCTACATCGCGGTGACGGAGAAGGCCCTGGACGACCAGGGCGACCCCTGGGAGGCGTTCGCTGGCTACATGCGCGGAATCGTGGACGCCGACACCAACTCGCTGACCATCAAGCTGGCCGGCACCTTCCAGCCCACGCCGGAACTGGGCGCGGCGGCGAGGCGCGCCTCCGAGCTGGCCACGCGCGTCCACGCGCGGGCCGTGGAGGCCGGGGTGCTCCGGCCGGACGTGACGACGGCCGACATCGCGCTGCTGTTCGAGCAGGTGGCGTCGGTCAAGCTGGGCGACGAGGAGCGCACGGCGCAACTCCGGCACCGCTACCTGGCGCTGCTGCTGGACGCCCTGCGCCGCCCCGCCACCCACGGCGGCCTCCCGGGCCCGGCCCCCGAGGACCCCGAACTCGCCGCCCGCTGGGTCCCCTGACGGCTTCCCGCCCAAAGACGCGAGCCGGCCGAGAGGGCGCAGCACATCAGGCGCCCGAGCCGTCACGGCGAGAGGGCCGGGCCGATCCTCACCTCACTCCGCCACCTCATTCCTTCCTCCCCCTCAGAAGACGCGAGCCGGCAGAGGCGGCGCGCCATGTCAGGCGGCCGCGCCGTCACGGCGAGAGGGCCGGGCGAGGCGAAGGGGGCGAGCAGGCGGAGGGTGTAGGCGCTTGGCGGGGTGAGGTGGCGGAGGGGTCAGGCACGTGACGGGAGGGAGGGCGCGGAAGGGGTCAGGCACGTGACCGGGAAGAGCGCGGAAGGCGTCAGGCGGGTGGCGGGGAGAGGTGGCAGGACAGGGCCAGGGTGCGGCGGGCGCGGGCCACGATCGGGGCGTCAACGAAGCGGCCGTCCGGCAGCGCCACCGCGCCCAGCCCCTCGCGCTCCGCCCGCTCGGCGGCCTCGGCGATCTCCGCGGCCCGGGCCGTCTCCTCCTCGGTGGGCGTGAAGGCCCGCCGGATCACCGGGATCTGCCGCGGGTGGATGGCCGCCCGGCCGAACATCCCGATCCCCCGCCCCGCCGCGCACGACGCCAGCAGCCCCGCCTCGTCCCGCACGTCCGGATAGACGGACATGGGCACGGGCGGCAGACCCGCCGCGGCGGCGGCCAGGACGACCTGGAGACGTAGCTGGTTGAGGGCGGCCTCGTCGGTGATGGACAGCTCGGCGGCCAGGTCCTGCTCGCCCAGCGCCACGCCCGCCACTCGCGGGTGGGCGGCGATGGCGGGAGCCGCCAGGATCCCCGCGGCCGACTCCAGCACCGCGTACGCGGGCACGGGGCAGTCGCCGAGCGCGTCCAGAACCCCGGCCGACTCGACCTTGGGCAGCCGGAGACCGTCGAGTCCGGGCAGGCCGGCGAGCGCGGCCACGTCGTCGCGGCCTCGCGGCGTGGTCAGGTCGTTGACCCGCACGTGGATGGCCACGTGGCTCCCAGCCCGTTCAGCCTGTTCAGCCTGTTCAGCCTGTTCGGCCGCGTCAGCCGCTCCGGACGCGCTGAACGCGCCGGACGTGGTGGATGCGCGCTCGCGCACATAGGCGGTGACGTTGGCGCGGGCCTCGTCCTTGCGGGCGGGCACGACCGCGTCCTCCAGGTCGATGATCACCACGTCCGCCCCCGACGCGACGGCCTTGGCGAACCGCTCGGGCCGGTCCCCCGGCACGTACAGCCAGGAGACGGCCGGCCGGTGGAAGGCGGGCGCTCCGGACGCCGGGGACGTCATCCGATCACCCCCTTGGCGCGCAGGCCGGCGATCTCCTCCGCCTCGTAGGCCAGTTCCCCCAGCACCTCGTCCGTGTCGTGCCCGAGCGGCCGGCCCGGCCAGCGCACCTCGCCGGGGGTGCCCGAGAGCCGGAACAGCACGTTCTGCATCGTCACCGTGCCCAGGTCCTCGTCCGGCAGCTCGACGAACGTCTCCAGCGCCTCGTACTGCGGGTCCCGGGCGATGTCCCGGACGTCGTAGATGGGCGCGACCGCCGCCTCCGCCTCCTCGAAGCGGGCGACGACCTCGTCGGCGTCGCGGGCGGCGATCCAGGTGGCGACGGCCTCGTCGAGCTCGTCCACGTGCGCGACCCGGCCGGCCCCGCTGGAGAACCACGGCTGCGCCACCAGGTCGGGCCGGCCGACGAGCGTGACGACGCGCTCGGCGACCGCCTGCGCGCTGGTGGACACGGCCAGCCAGCGGCCGTCGCGGGTGCGGTAGGTGTTGCGGGGCGCGTTGCTGCTGGAGCGGTTGCCGGTGCGGCGCGGCACGACGCCGAGCGCCTTGTACGCGGTCATCTGCGGGCCCAGCAGGCCGAGGATCGGCTCGATGATCGCCATGTCGACGACCTGCCCGCGTCCGGTCCGCTCGCGGGCGTGCAGCGCCACCATGATGGCGTACGACATGGCGAGGCCCGCAATGCCGTCGGCCAGCGCGAGCGGCGGCAGCGTGGGCGGCCCCTCCGGCTCGCCGGTCATGGCCGCGAACCCACTCATCGCCTCGGCCAGCGTCCCGAACCCGGGGCGCCGGGCCATCGGGCCGCTCTGCCCGAAGCCGGTCATGCGGGCGACGATCAGCCGGGGGTTGAGCTTCAGCAGGTCCTCGGGGTCGAGGTCCCAGCGCTCCAGCGTGCCGGGGCGGAAGTTCTCGATGAGCACGTCGGAACGGGCGGCGAGGCGGCGCAGGATCTCCTGCCCCTCGGGGCGCGACAGGTCGATCGCGGCGGCGCGCTTGTTGCGCGACAGGGACTTCCACCACAGGCCGACGCCGTCCACCGAGGCGCCGTGCCCGCGCGCCGGGTCGCCGCGCCGGGGGTGCTCGATCTTGATCACATCGGCGCCGAAGTCGCCCAGCATCATCGCGGCGGAGGGGCCGGCGAACAACGTCGCGGCGTCGATGACCCGCAGGTCGGCGAGGCTCGTCATGGCTTATAACTTATAAGAAGTACATGTCGGGTCAACCGGGGGCCTTCGTGCGCGACACTGAACTCATGCCCAGCTCCGATCCGCGCCCCTCCGTGACCCCGCCCATGAGCAAGGCGGACTACGTCTACGGCGTGCTGGCCGAGGAGATCCGCACCGCCCGCATCCCGGGCGGCACCGCGCTGCGCGCGGCGGCGGTCGCGCGCCGCCTCGGGGTGTCGGTGACGCCGGTCCGCGAGGCGCTGCGCCGGCTGGAGAAGGACCGGCTGATCAGCTACGAGGCCCACCACGGCGCCACGGTGGTGGACCTCGGCGACGACGCGCTGGAGGAGTTCTACGGCCTGCGCGCGGTGGTCGAGGGCCTGGGGGCCCGGCTGGCCGCCACGCGGGTCACGCCGGAGGAGCTGCAGTGGCTGCGCGACCTGCACGCCGCGATGGCCCGCGACGCCGCCGGAGGGCGGTTCGACCGGCTGGGCGAGCAGAGCCGGCACTTCCACCTGCGCATCGCCGACATCGGCGGCCCCGCCTTCCTGGGCCAGCACGCCCGGGCCGTGCACGACAGCTTCCCGGTGCCCGCCACGGCCTCGCTGTGGCTCGACCCCGCCCAGGTGCCGCACCAGCTGGAGGCGCACGAGGGCATCCTGGACGCCCTGGAACGCGGCGACGGCGCCGCCGCCGAAGAGCTCATGATCGAGCACGTGCGGCGGGCGGGCGAGCACCGCCGCGACAACCCGCCGACCGACTGAACCGCCTCACCCTGAACCGCCTCACCCTGAGCCGCCTCACCCTGAACCGCGTCACCCTCAGCCGCGAGCCCGCCTCGGGCGGGCCCGCCCAGGCGCGGACGGCTTCCGCGCGCGGGCCCGCGGACGGTCAGGTGGCGAGCGCGGCGCGGATCTCGGCCAGCACGTCCAAGGTCTCCGCGGCGTCGTGGGCCGAGCGCGACAGCCGGGCGAACGCCTCGTGGTGCGCCTCGACGGTCTCGGGGTCGTCCACCACGGTCGAGCCGTGCAGCAGGTGCAGCACCAGGACGCCCCGCCGGTCCGGCCCGGCGAAGCCGAGCAGCGTGAACGGCGGCCCGTGGTAGAGGTGGCCGGTCTCGGCGCACGGCCGGGTCACCTGGACGGCGACCTCGGGCCGCCCGGCCGCCGCCGCGATCGCGTCGACCTGCCCGGCACGGTCCGCCGGGCGAGCCAGCGGCGGGTCGAGCAGCGCCCTGCGGTCCACGACCGCCCGCACGCGCGGGCCGCCGTCACGCTCGAGCAGCTCCTGCCTGCGCAGGATCACCGCGGCACCGGCCTTCACCTGCTCGGGCGTCAGGCCCGGGTGGCCGCAGGCGCGGACCGTGGCCTCGGCGTAGGCGGGCGTCTGGAGCAGGGCGGGGACGAACATGGGCGCGTACGCGTCGACCTCCACGGCCTCGTCCTCCAGCGCCAGGAACCGCGACAGCCACAGCGGCATCTCCGGCGCGTCGAACCAGCCGGGCTCCCGCTCGCCGCGCAGCAGCGCCAGCACGTGCCACCGCTGCGCGGGGTCGTGCACGCCGTACAGCTCCAGCAGGGTGGCCGTGGTGGACTCGCGCGGCGCCACGTGCCCGTGCTCGATGCGGTAGACCGTGGACGTGTTCAGCCCGGCCGCCTCGGCGGCCGTCTTCATGGACAGCCGGCGCGCCTGCCGCAGCGCCGCGAGCCGCGCAGCGACGATCTCATGCATACGTCGAATCCCCCACGCCGGTGAGAGTGAGCCAGGCCGGGACCTGGTGTGTTGCAACATACCGGCGCTTGATGCACGATGGCCACCTCTTGATCTAGACCCGTCATGCATACGCCGACCGGGAAGGGCCGACGCCGTGGCCTACACGTGGATGCTGCGTCCCGACTACCGGACTCCCCCGGCGCCCGCGGGCGAGGCCGTCCCCGCGGGCCCGTGGCGTCACGCCGACAACGGGCAGGTGATGAACGGCGTCTACGAGCGTTTCCTGCCCGGCCTGCGGATCGAGGTGGTGGCGATCTGGTACGGCTACGCGCTGAGCCGCTGCGACGGCCCGCGCATGCCCCGCTTCACCAGTCCCCTCGTGTCCGCCTGGAACCCGGTGCTGGCCCAGGGCCTGACGTCCGGGCCGGGCGCGCCGTCGCCGTACCGGGACGAGTGGTGGTGCGACCGGTGGATCGCCGAGGCCCTGCTGTACGGGCGCAAGCCCTTCGGGGTGTTCACGCTGCCAGAGGAGGAGGCGATGCGCTGGTTCACCCGCAGCGGCGGCACGGCCCTGGTCTACCGGGCGCAGCGGGCCGGCGACGGGCTGGTCCGGGTGGTGGCGGGGCTGTCGGAGCCGTACGGGCGATTGTTCGACGTGGACGCGCTGATCGCGGACTACCGGCGGGCGCTGCCGGGCGACCTGGGCGAGGAGGAGGCGGAGGCACTCGCCGCACACCGGGCGTCCTCCCCCGCCCTCGGGTACGTGCTGCGCGACGACGCCGAGGGCTCGTTCCGGCGGGCGCCGCTGTCGGTGCGCGGGCTCACGCTCGGCTATCCGCCGTACGAGACGGCGGCCCGCATCCTCGCCGAGAAGGGTGCGAGGATAGGGGTGTGATCCGCGGCGTCCTGCTCGACCTTGACGGCACCCTGCTCGACCACCGTTCGGCGGCCGACGCGGCGGTCACGCACTGGCTGTCCGGGCACGCGCCCGGCCACCCGCGCCTGGCCGAGGCGGCCGCGCTGTGGCAGGCACTGGAGGAGCCGCACCTGCGGGCCTGGCACGCCGGCGAGTGCTCGTGGGAGGAGCAGCGCCGCCGGCGGATCCGGGCGCTGTGCGTGGAACTGGCCGTGACGGTGCCGGACGACCTCGACGCGGCGTTCGGCGCGTACGCCACCCGCTACCGGCGGAGCTGGAGCGCCTACCCGGACGCGGCGGAGGCGGTCGCGGCGCTGGCGGGGTTCCGGCTGGGCGTGCTGACGAACGGGTCGCAGCGCATGCAGGAGGCCAAGGTCCGGGCGATCGGCTTCGGCGGACAGGTCGGGCCGGTGCTGACGGGCGAGGTGCTGGGCGGGCGCTACAAGCCGGCTCCGGCCTGCTACACGGCCGCGGCGCGGGCGCTGGGGCTGGCGCCCGGCGAGGTGCTGCTGGTGGGCGACGACGTGGTCAACGACGTGACGGGGCCGGCGGCGGCCGGGATGCGGTCGGTGTGGCTCGACCGGCTCGGCGTGCAGCCGCCACCCGCGGGGTTCCCGCGCATCACGTCGCTGTCGGAGCTGCCGGCGCTCGCCCGCGACGGCCTGCCCACGGCGTGAGCCGCCGCCTCCACCTGACGCGCGGCCCCGCTCCGCCCGGTCGGAGCGACCTCAGGGCCGCGTGCGGTCAGGGGGCGACCTCGGCCAGGGCCGAGGCGGCCAGGTCGAAACCGCCGACGCAGGCGAGGTAGTCGCCCGTGGCGAGCGGGTCGCCCAGGTAGACGCCACCCGCCTGACGCACGAGCAGGGCGCCGGCCGCCACGTCCCACGGGTTGGCGCGCGTACCGTACGCGGCGTCCGACCACCCGGCGGCGACGTGCGCGAGCTTGAGCGCGGCGCTGCCCACCCGGCGCACCGCCGAGAACGACGTCAGGAACCGGCCGTAGCGCCGCAGCGCTTCGTCCCCGGCGGCTATGTCGCGGGGCGTCGGATAGCTCGTCAGCAGCATGGCCTCCCGGTCGCCGGCGGCGCCGGCGCTGCGGATGGGCGTGCCGTTGCACCAGGCGCCCGCCGTCGAGGCGGTGAACTCGTCGTCGCGCACCGGGTCGTACACGACGCCCGCGACCAGTTCCCCGTCCACGGCGGCGGCGATCGAGACGCAGAAGAAGGGCAGCCCGGCGGCGAAGTTGGCGGTGCCGTCGATCGGGTCGACGTACCAGCGCAGCCGGCCGGAGCCGGTCGCCCCGCCCTCCTCACCGAGGACGGCGCTGCCGGGCCAGCGGCCCCCGATGACGGCGCGGATGGTCTCCTCGGCCGCCTTGTCGTGCTCGGTCACCGGGTCGTGGAAGTCGCTCTTGGTGGCCACCTCCGGGCGGGAGCGGAACGCCTTGCGCAGCCGCGGACCGACCGCCCGGGCGGCCTCACTGGCCGTCTCCAGCAGCGCGTCGTACGGGAACGACGTGTCCTCGTGTGGCGTGGCGTTCATGCCCGGCTCCCCCTCGTGGCCTCGACACCGCGGTATGAGGGCTCCCCTGCCCATTCCGGCGGGGTTCCCCCTTCGATCATGCCGTACGAGCTCCATGACCGTCGCATTTGTCTGGACATTATGACCTGCGTTAACCTGATCGGCATGACCGCGAATCTGGCGATCGACCTGGACCGATCCAGTCCCGTGCCGCTCTATTTCCAGGTGGCCGAGCAGATCGCCGAAGCGATCCGGCGAGGCGACCTGGTGCCCGGCGCCCGGCTCGACAACGAGATCCTGCTGGCCGACAAGCTCGGGCTGTCCAGGCCCACCATCCGCCAGGCCATCCAGTATCTCGTGGACAAGGGCCTGCTCGTCCGCAAGCGCGGCGTCGGCACCCAGGTGGTCCACGGCCAGGTCAAGCGGTCGGTGGAGCTGACCAGCCTGTACGACGACCTGCGCCGCGCGGGCCAGGAGCCGGCCACCCAGGTCATCGCCCTGGAGCCGCGGACCGTCGACGAGGAGATCGCGGCCATCCTCGGTCTGGAGCCGGGCACCGAGGCGCTCTACCTGGAGCGGCTGCGGTTCGCGGCCGGCGAGCCGCTGGCCCTGCTGCACAACTGGCTGCCCCTCGGCCTCGCCCGGCTCGGCGCCGCCGAGCTGGAGACCCGGGGCCTGTACGAGCTGCTGCGCGGCGCGGGCGTGCGGATGCGGGTGGCCAACCAGCGCATCGGGGCCCGCGCGGCGTGCCAGAGCGAGGCCAGACTGCTGGGCGAGCGGCGCGGGGCCCCGCTGCTCACGATGATCCGTACCACGTACGACGACCAGGGCCGGGCCGTCGAGCACGGCTCGCACGTCTACCGCGCCTCGCACTACTCCCTGGAGGTCACGCTCATCGAGCGCTGACCAGCGGCGGGTCGCCCGTCGCGTCGATCAGGCGCCGACCTGCGCCGGAACCCCGAAACGGGGCGTCGGCGAAATGCCCGCCGTCCCGAAGGCGTTGTTCCTCCCATAGGCGTGACTCCTCCGCCCCCCGAAGGGAGCGGCTGCTGTCCCTCCCCGGCTGAGGCGGCGGAGCAGGTGACGGCCGAGCCCTGACCGGCCCCCCTCGCCGGCCTCGGGGGCGGTGATCTTCACGGAGGGAGGTCCCATGGAAGCAGGGTCCGCGAACACCGGACCGGATCCGCGGCGGTGGAAGGCCCTCGCGGTCACCCTCGTCGTCGGCTTCATGATCCTGCTCGACGTGACGATCGTGGCGGTGGCGCTGCCGTCCATGCAGCGCGACCTCGGGGCCTCCCCCGCGCAGGTGCAGTGGGTGGTCTCCGGGTACGCGCTCACGTTCGCGCTCTCCCTCGTCCTGGCCGGGCGGCTGGGCGACGCGATGGGCCGGCGGCGCATCTTCCTCGTCGCGCTGGCCGCGTTCGTGTTGTGCAGCATGGCCGCCGGGGCGGCCCCCACCATCGGGCTGCTGGTCGCGGCCCGGCTCGCGCAGGGGATCGCCGCCGGCTTCCTCGCCCCGCAGAACTCCGCCCTGATCCAGCAGATGTTCAGCGGCGCCGAGCGCGGGCGCGCTTTCGGCTTCTTCGGCGCGACCGTCGGCATCTCCAGCGCGGTCGGCCCCATCACCGGCGGCCTGATCCTCGCGCTCGCGGGCGGCGACCAGGGCTGGCGCTGGATCTTCTTCGTGAACGTGCCGATCGGGATGGCCGCGTTCGTCCTGGCCGCCCGGCTGCTGCCGCACGCCCGGGGCGGTCGGCGCGGCACGCTGGATCTGGCGGGCGTGGTCCTGCTGGGCGCCGGCGTGTTCCTCGTCATGTTCCCGCTCGTCCAGGCCGACGCGGGCGGCGTGCACAAGCTCTGGTGGATGTTCCCCGCCGGGGCGGTGCTCCTCGCGGCGTTCGTGCTCTGGGAGCGGCGGGTCGCGGCCCGCGGGCACGAGCCGCTGCTCGCCCCCAAGCTCATCACCGAGACGCGTGGCTACGCGCCGGGCGCGGCGCTCGCGACGGTCTACTTCATCGGCTTCAGCGGCGTCTGGCTGGTCTTCGCGCTCTACTTCCAGATCGGGCGCGGGTTCTCGCCCCTGATGTCGGGGCTGTGCGTCACGCCGTTCGCGATCGGCTCGGCCGGCGCCGCGGTCGTGGCCGGGCGGCTGGTGGAGCGGCTGGGACGGCTGCTGACCGTGCTCGGGCTGGCCGGGGTCGTGGTGGGGCTGTCCGCGGCGGCGCTGCTGCTGGGCTTCGCCTCGCCGGGCCTGGCCGTGTGGGCGGCGATCCCCGCGCTGCTCGTCGGCGGTATCGGCAGCGGCTTCGTGATCTCGCCGAACATCACCATGACGCTCAAGGAGGTGCCCGTGCGGATGGCCGGCGCGGCCGGCGGCGCCCTCCAGACGGGCCAGCGCCTCGGTGGCGCGGTCGGCACGGCGGCCCTGCCGGGCGTGTACTACCTGGTGCTCGCCTCCAGCGGCGACACCTCGGAGGCGGTGACCGTGTCCCTGGGCGCGGCGGTCGCCGGGGTGCTGGTGGCCCTCGCCATCGCCGTGGCGGAGTGGCGGCGGGACGGCCGCACCAGGGCGGCCGGGCCGTGCCCGCCCGAGGTCGCCCACGGCCACACCCACGCCGGCCAGGGCTGACCGCCCCGCGAAAGCCCGGCGCACAGGACGCCCCTTGCCATACCAGGACACGATCCCGCATCATGCCTGGTGGGCTCGGTGCCGCGTCGTGAGCGGCCGGGCCCGAGGGGACCGGGGCTCCATCGCCTGCAGGAAGGGAGCGGACCGCTACCCGGTGGCACGTCTCCAGGAGACAGCGATGTCGCATCGCCCAGACACCCGTACAGCGGACGACCGAGAAGCCGGCGACAGAGCGGCCGGCGACCGCGTGGCCGACCACCAGACCGCGGCCGGCCGAGCCGCCGACGCCCGAGCCGCCGCCGCCGGGCCGGAGTCGCCGAACCTCGACTTCGCGGGCACCACCCCGTACGAGGACTACGTCCGCGCGGACGTCCTCACCCACCTCCAGCACCCCCTGTCCGACGACCCGGGCGAGATGGTGTTCCTGGTCACCACCCAGGTCATGGAGCTGTGGTTCACCGTGATCGTCCACGAGTGGGAGACCGCCGGCCGCGCGCTGCGCGAGGACCGGCTGCCCGTCGCCATGGCCGCGCTGCGGCGCAGCGCGCGCGAGCTGGAGGCGCTGAACGCCTCCTGGCGGCCGTTGGCGCAGCTCACCCCGGCCGAGTTCAACGCGTACCGGGCCGCGCTCGGCGAGGGCTCGGGGTTCCAGTCGGCGATGTACCGGCGGATGGAGTTCCTGCTCGGCGAGAAGTCGTCGTCCATGCTGGTGCCGCACCGGGGCGCGCCGCGCGTCCACGAGGAACTGGAGAAGGCCCTGCACGAGCCCAGCCTGTACGACGAGGTCCTGCACCTGCTCGCGCGACGCGGCCACGCCGTGCCGCGGGCCGTGCTGGAGCGGGACCTGTCACAGCGGTACGAGCCCCGCGCCGAGGTCGAGGCGGTGTGGGCGGAGATCTACTCCGGCGACCCGGACGCCGACCTCGCGCGGCTCGGCGAGGCGCTGACGGACGTCGCCGAGCTGGTGTGGCGCTGGCGCAACGACCATCTGGTGGCGACCCGGCGCGCGATGGGCGCCAAGACCGGCACCGGCGGCTCGGCCGGCGTCGCGTGGCTGGAGAAGCGGGCCGCGAAGACCGTGTTCCCCGAGCTCTGGACGGCACGCAGCCATGTCTGACCCGCACCCGGCATCCCACCTTCCCGAGAAGGCGCGCAAGCTCGACGAGGCGGACCCCCTGCGGGCCAAGCGCGCGGAGTTCGTCCTCGACGACGACACCGTCTACCTCGACGGCAACTCGCTCGGCGCGCTGCCCGCCGTCGTGCCCGCCCGGCTGGCCGACGTCGTGGAGCGGCAGTGGGGGCGGCTGCGCATCAGGTCCTGGACGGAGTCCGGGTGGTGGACGGCGCCGGAGCGCGTCGGCGACCGCGTCGCCCCGCTGGTCGGCGCGGCCCCCGGCCAGGTCGTGGCCGGCGACTCCACCAGCGTGAACGTCTTCAAGGCGCTGGTGGGCGCGGCCCGGATGGCGGGCGAGGAGCGCGACGAGATCGTGGTGGACGCGACGACGTTCCCCACCGACGGCTACATCGCGGAGTCGGCCGCGCGGATGACGGGCCGCCGCCTGGTCGCCGCCGACCCGGCCGAGCTCGTGGACGCCCTCGGTGCCCGTACCGCCGTCGCCCTGGTCAACCACGTCGACTACCTCAGCGGGCGGCTGCACGACCTGCCGGGCGTGACGGCCGCCGCGCACGAGGCGGGCGCCCTGGTGGTGTGGGACCTGTGCCACAGCGCCGGCGCGCTGCCGGTCAGGCTCGACGAGCACGGGGTGGACCTCGCGGTCGGCTGCACGTACAAGTACCTCAACGGGGGCCCCGGCTCACCGGCCTACCTGTACGTCCGCCGCGACCTGCAGCCCCGCTTCGACTCGCCGCTGCCCGGCTGGAACTCCCACCGCGACCCCTTCGGCATGTCGCGGCGGTACGAGGCCGCGGACGGAGCGCTCCGCGGCCGGGTGGGCACTCCCGACATCCTCTCGATGCTGGCCCTGGAGGCGGCGCTGGAGGTGTGGGACGGGGTGCCGATCGAGGTGGTGCGGGACAAGAGCCTGGCCCTGACCGACTTCTTCCTGGAGTGCGTCGCCGCGTACGTGCCGCCGGGACGCGTCGAGTCGATCACCCCGGCCCGGCACGGGGAGCGGGGCAGCCAGGTCGCGCTGCGCTGCGCCGGGGCGGGCGAGGTGATGGACGCGCTGATCGCCCGCGGGGTCGTCGGCGACTTCCGGCACCCGGACGTGCTGCGGTTCGGCTTCACGCCGCTGTACGTGTCGTTCGCGGAGACGGAACGGGCGGCGCGCGTGCTGGCCGAGATCCTGACGACCGGCGCGTGAACGCCGACGCGCGGGACGCCGCCGAGCAGGCCTCGGCCTTCTCCCATCCGCACGTGGAGCCGGACGCCACCGTCTCCTACGGCCCCCACCCCGACCAGATCGTCGACCTCTACGCCCCCCGCGACCGGCCCACCGGCGGGACCTCACCCGCCCCCGGGCCCCGCGAGGCGGCCGCGCCCGCACCGCTCGTCGTCGTCCTGCACGGAGGGGCGTGGCGGGCGGCGTACGACCGGCTGCACGTCTCCCCCTTCGCCTCCTTCCTCGCCCGCCGGGGCCTCGCGGTGGCCTCGGTCGAGTACCGGCGGGGCGGCGCGGCTCCGGGCGCGGCGGGGCGCTGGCCGGAGACGTTCGACGACGTGGCCGCCGCCCTGGACGCCCTTCCCGCCCTCGCGGCGTCCGCGCTGCCCGAGGTCGGCAAGGGCCGCGTCGTCCTCACCGGGCACTCGGCGGGCGGGCACCTCGCGTTGTGGGCCTCGGCCCGCCACATGCTCCCGCCGGGCTCGCCGTGGCGGCTCCCCGGCCCGTCCGTCGCGGGCGTCGTGGCCCTCGCGCCGGTCGCCGACCTCGTACGGGCACGCGAGCTGTCCGTGTGCTCGGACGCCGCGCTCCAACTGCTCGGCGGCCCGGACCGCTTCGAGGAGCGACGCCTGGCCACCGACCCCGCGACGCTGCTGCCCACGGGCGTGCCCACGACGATCGTCCACGGCCGCGAGGACGTCGTCGTGCCGGTCGAGGTCGCCACGTCCTACGCCCGCTCGGCCGCCGCAGCGGGCCAGGCGGTACGCCTCACGCTGGTGGAGGACGCCGGCCACTTCCCGCTGATCGACCCGGCGGCGCACGCCTGCGCCCTGGTCGCCGAGGAGATCACGCGCCTGCTGACTTGTCCGTGACCCGGGAGCACCCGGTGCGGCCGAGGAGGCGGAGGAGCTCTTTCTCCCGGGCCGCGCTGAGCCCCGCCCGGCGCTCTCGGTCCAGTCCCTGGTCACGTTCCCACGCCGGCACGTCCGCGAGCAGGCCGGCCCGCGGTCGCCGTCGGCGGCGGCCGGGACGGATCCGCGACCGCGGCCGGCGGACTACCGGCCCGTGTGAGGGCGGACGTCGATGACCGTCATGCCCGCCGCCAGGGCCGCCGCGACGCCTTCGTCACTGTCCTCGTAGACGGCGCACCGGTCGGGAGCGATCCCGAGCCGGTGTGCGGCCAGGAGGAAGATGTCCGGCGCCGGTTTACCGCGTTCGACGTCCTCGCGGGTGACCACGGTGGAGAACAGGGAGGCGTAGGGCAGGTGTCGCATGGTCCGGGAGATGACGGCGCGCGATCCGCCGGAGGCGACGGCCATGGGCAGCCGGCCGTGCCAGGTCCGGACGACCTCCAGGACGGCAGGGTGCGCTCGGATGCGGTGGGCCTGCCGGAGGAAGTGCTCGTCGCGCCGGGCGACGATCTCGCGCACCGGGACGGGCAGGTCCAGGCCGCCTTCCTCGGTCAGTGCGCCGATCATCTCCGCTGACGACAGCCCGGTGCGGGCGTCGAACCAGGCCCTCTCCAGCGTCACGCCCAGCGGGGCCAGGGCTTCGGTCATGGCGCGGTAGTTGGCGCTTTGGCTGTCCACCAGCGTGCCGTCCCAGTCGAACAGCAGGCCGTCGGCGTCCCTGGGGGCAAGCGGGGAGAGCACGCGACAGTTACGCCTTCCGAGATGCTTTGCGAAAGATGGGCAAATCCTACCTGAACGTCCCTTTGTGCGACTGTCGCGGACAGCGGAGCGATCCGGCTGGAGGGTGAGCGCGGCGACGACGGTCACGCCCATCACCGCGGCGCCCAGCCAGGATGCCGTCGTGTACCCGGCGGCGCCGAAGGCCGGCGGCAGGACTCTTCTCCTCCCCGTGACGTCCCGAGGCCGCCGCTCCCGCTCAGGCGCTCGCCCCGCTGACCTTTGTGGTCCCTCCGGCCCGTCAGGGCAGATGAAGGACGCGCGCGATCCGCGCGGCACCGCCCAGACGGACCACGAGGTCCCTCGGGGCGGCGGCGATCGTGGAAGGGCTGCCGAGGGAGTCGCCCATGTCCACGGCAATGCCGGTGAACCCCTGGCCGGCCAGGTGAGCGGCGAGGCAGGCGGTGCCGTTGGCGTTGGCGACGTCCTCGGGCACGCCGATCGACGGGGCGAACATGCGGGCCGCGACCCGGCCGGAGCGCTCCGGGACGGAGTAGACGTAGCAGCCGAGGAGGCCGAGCCGGTCGCAGGCGGCGCGGAGCCGGTCGAGGTCCGGGTCCAGCGCGGCCAGGGCCGACCGCGTGGCGACCGGAGATCGCGACCCGCGCGCCGTTGCCGCTCGTCGGCGCTCCCTTCCAGCGTCCCGCTCGGCCCTGGCCGGCCGCGGGGGTTGCGGCGCTTCCGGGAACGGGACGGCCCAGGGCTCGTCCTCCAGCAGGAGGCCGTTGGCGAGGTAACCGACGGTCCGGTACCAGCCGGCCAGGACCAGGAGTTCGAGCAGTTGCTCATCCTGGTAGTGGACGCGCAGGGCGTCCCAGGCCGGCTGCGACAGCCGCGCGGTCTCGTGCAACTCGTCGACCGCGTGCAGCAGCGCCGCATGGCGCGGCGGCCAGGAGCCGTCGACCTCGGGGGCGGCCGTCGCCCGCAGCCGCTCCGGGGTCGGCCCGGCCCTGCAGTAGCCGCGGTCAGCGTTCGCAGTACGCCTTGAGACCCCGCGCTTCGGTGTCGATGTATCGGCGGGTGAGCCGATCGGTGAGCAGCCGGACCACACCGGCCAGAGGACCGGAATGATCGATGCTGAGGGTGAGGATCGTTCCGCCTCCCGGGCCCGCGGACAGCAGGTGTCCCCCGACCGTGGTCACCCCAGCTGAGCGCCGAGCCCAGGAGAAGGACCTCTCCTGATCCAGTTCGGTGATCTCCCACTCGGCGCTGCCCAGCCGCGGCTGGGTCAGGCGCGCACGTCGCCCCGGCCGCGTCGGGCCCGAGTCGAGCCACATGGCCGTGGTCACCGTGTCGGTCCAGTCAGGCCACCGCTCGATGTCCAGCAAGACCGTCCAAACGGCCGGGACGGGAGCCGCGACAGTGGTCGACGTCCGCATGAGGATCTCCGTTCCAACAGGGCACACCTTGGCGTACCAAACGGTACATGTACCATGTGGACCATGGCCAAAGGGGCTGCCATGTCAGGCACGGCGAAAGAGGCGCTGCTCGAACGCTGCATCGAGCACCTGCAGGACGTCGGCTTCAGCGATCTCAGCATGCGCGAACTCGCCGCGGCGATCGGCACGAGTCATCGCATGCTGCACTACCACTTCGGGTCACGCGACGGCTTGCTGGTCGAGATCGTCAACCTGATGGAGGCTCGCCAGCGCGCCGCCCTGGCGGCGCTCGAAGCCGACGCAGGCGATCTCACCGACCTGTCCCGAGCCTTCTGGAAGCGCGTCAGCGACCCCGCACTCGCGCCGGCCGAGCGGTTGTTCTTCGAGATCTACGCGCACGCCCTGAACGGACGCCCTTGGGCGGCCGCGTTCCGCGAGTCGGTCGTCAGGGCCTGGACGGACCCGATCGCCGACATGCTCACCAAGCATGGTCTCCCCTCGCAAGAAGCCGGCCGCCTGGCCCGGCTTTCGCTCGCCGTCGGCCGCGGACTGCTTCTGGATCTCCTCGCCACCGGCGACCAGGCGGCGGTCGACGACGCCGCCGACCTCTTCGCCGAGTTGATCACGCGGGTCGAGGGAACACGAGACAACCATGAGCGGTGAGATGAAACATGGTGTGGGCGATCACTGCGACCTGGGGAAGCGCTGAAGAGCGTGTTATCGCGCCCGGACTGTCGCGCCATGGTCGGGCGCACTTTTCTGCACCATGTCCTCCCTGTCGATCCACCGGAAGTCCGGACTGCTGAGCCGGCCGTGACCAGCGGGCCGAGGAGGTCAAGCGCCTCCCGAGCCGTCCATGACCCAGGTGACGGTGCGGGCGACCGGGCCGAAGCCCATCGAGCGGTAGAGCCGTCCCGGCACGGGATAGGCGTCGTCGCCCCGGGGGTACACGACGGCGTGCTCCGCGCCCGCCTCCCGGGCCGCGCGCAGGGCGGCGAGGCACACCGCGCGGGCGAGCCCCCGCCGGCGGTGCCCGGGCAGGGTGCCGGTGGGCTCGATCTCGGCGACGCGCCGCGCCTCGTCCAGCCAGACCAGGCAGTACGCGGCGGCCTCGCCGTCCGGCGTCTCGGCGATCCAGTCCAGGTCCGCCCGGTACGGCCAGGCGGCCCGTACGGCCCGGTAGCTCTCCTCGGTCACCCGTGACGGGTGGAAGGCCGCCCGGTGGACCGCCACGCGGCCCGGCACGCGGGCCTCGTCCACGGCCCGCAGCCGGAAGCCCGGTGGCGGCGCGGGCTCGGGCAGGCCGTCCAGGCCGCGCACCAGATGCGTGAAGAACGGACCGTCGTCGGACGGCCGGTAGCCGGCCCCGCGGAGCGCGGCGGCGAGGTGCTCCTCGGTCTCGAGCACGGTCACGGAACGCTCGCCGGGGACCAGGCCCGCGAACCACTCCAGCACCTCCCCCGCCAGCTCCGGCCGGGCGGGGTCCACGGCCAGGTCGAGGGAGCCGGGCGGCTGGACCCATCCCCAGGCCAGCGTGCGACCGCCGGCACGCCACAGCCGGGTCGGCCACTCGTGCTCCCGCCCGGTGTGCTGGAACCTGCCCCAGGCGAGGTCACCGACATGCCAGCGCGACCGCGGCGACCAGAGACGGCTGCACAGCTCCTGCATGGCCCGCAGATCGGCCGGACCCTCGTACGTGCTGGCGATCACGCCGCCAGTCTGGCGGGCGGCCCGCCCGCGCGCATCCGGTTTTCGGCCGCCCGGGACGTCACCCGCCGGTCGCCGGTCGCCCGCGGGCCCGGCGACGTGGACGCCGTGCCGCTCAGGCGAGGGCCGCGCGGACCGCCTCCTGGGCGGCGTCGCGCAGGCGGGCGTGGACCAGCGCGTTCTCCTCCCGGTCCGTACGCACCTCCACCACGCGCGGCCCCTCGCCCCGCAGCGCCTTGGACAGGTCTCCCAGCTCCTCCACCAGCCGGTACGGCGTGCCGGTCGCGGCGGCCACGTACCCGAGGTCCACCCCGTGCGGCGTGCCGAAGACCCGCTCGAACGGGTCGCGCAGCGCCGCCTGCGGCAGCAGCGAGAAGATCCCGCCGCCGTCGTTGTTGACCACCACCACGCACAGGTCGGGCCGGGGCTCGCGGGGGCCGAGGACGAGCCCGTTCTGGTCGTGCAGGAACGACAGGTCGCCGAGCAGCGCGTACGACGGCCCGTTGTGGGCCAGCGCGGCGCCCATCGCCGTCGAGACGGCGCCGTCGATGCCGGAGGCGCCCCGGTTGGCCAGCAGCCGCAGCCCGCGCCGGGGCCGCATGGCCTGGTCGAGGTCGCGGATCGGCATGGACGAGCCGCAGAACAGCAGGGCGCCGTTGGGCAGCGCGTCGGCCAGGTCGCGGGCCAGGCGCGGCTCGCTCGTGCCCGAGGTGTCGAGCACCTGGTCCACCGCGGCCCGGGCGGCCTGGTCGGCGTGCCGCCAGGAGTTCAGCCAGCCGTCGTCACCGGAGGCCACCGGGATCTCCACGGCCTGCGCCACCTGGGTGGCCGAGCGGGTCGGGTCGGGCCAGCGGTCGAGGTCGGAGGCGACGACGATGTGCTCCTGGGCGCGCTTCAGCCACGACAGCAGCGGGCGCGACAGCCCCGGCCGGCCGAGCGTCACCACCACGTCGGGCGCGTGCGTGTCGGCGAACTCGGGGGTGCCCAGCAGGTAGTGGTAGGTCGAGACGGCGTGGTCGCCGTAGCGGCCGCCTCCGTTCGGCTCCGACAGGACGGGCCAGCCGGCCATCCCGGCGGCGGCGACGTAGCGGCGCACGTTGGCCGCGCCGTCGCCGATCACGAGCACCCCGCGCCGGGTCGGCGCGATGTGCAGGGCGACGGGCGGCGGAGCCACGCGGGTGCGCACCCATGGGCCGGTCGCGTCGCCGTCGAGCGGCTCGCTCCACGAGGTGTCGCCGTCGGGGATCAGCGGCTCGCGGAAGGCGAGGTTGAGGTGGACCGGCCCGGGATCGGCGGGCCCGGTGGCGCGATGGTAGGCGCGGCAGGCCAGCGACCGCCAGTACGCCACCTGGCCGGGACGGTCCTCGGGCGCGCCCACCTCGACGAACCAGCGGGCCGCCGTGCCGTACAGCTTCACCTGGTCGATGGTCTGGTTGGCGCCGGTGCCGCGCAGCTCGGGCGGCCGGTCGGCGGTGAGCACGAGCAGCGGGACGCCCGACTCGCTCGCCTCGATGACGGCCGGGTGGAAGTTCGCGGCGGCCGTGCCCGAGGAGCAGATCAGCGCCACGGGCCGCTCCGAGCGCCGGGCCAGACCGAGCGCCAGGAACGACGCCGACCGCTCGTCCACGCGCACGTGCATCCGCACCCGCGACTCGGCGTGCAGCGCCAGCGCCAGCGGCGCCGAGCGCGAGCCGGGCGCGAGCACGACGTCGGTCAGGCCGCAGCGCACCAGCTCGTCGACGAGCACCGTGGCCAGCGCGGTCGCGGGATTCACCGGGACGCCTCCTGCATTCGGCCGAGCCACCGGGGGGAGTCGATGGCGAACTCTGACAGGGCCCGCTCGTCCACCTCGGGCCGCCGCACGCGCAGCGCGCCACCGTCGGGCGTCAGGGGGGCGGCGGTGACGTCGCCGGACAGCAGCGTCATCGTGCCGAGGCCGCACGCGTACGGCAGCTCGGGCAGGGCGGCGGCCAGCGCGAGCCCGGCGGCCAGCCCCACGGACGTCTCCACGGCGCTCGACACGACCGCGGGCAGCCCGCACGCCTCGACCACGCGCAGCGCCTGCCGCACTCCGCCGAGCGGCTGGACCTTGACCACCGCGATGTCCGCCGCCTCGGCCGCCCGCACCCGCAGCGGGTCCTCGGCGCGGCGGATCGACTCGTCGGCGGCGATCGGCACGTCGCAGGCGCGCCGCACCCGGGCCAGCTCCTCCAGGGTGGCGCACGGCTGCTCGGCGTACTCCAGGCCGAAGCGGTCGAGCTCCTTCAGCCGTCGCACCGCCTCGTCGGCGCTCCAGGCGCCGTTGGCGTCCACGCGCAGCCGCCCGGACGGCCCGAGGGCGTCGCGCACGGCCTCCACCCTGGCCAGGTCGTCGGCGAACGTCTGGCCCGGCTCGGCGACCTTGACCTTCGCGGTGGCGCAGCCGGACCGGCGTACCAGCTCGAACGCCCGCTCGGCCGGCACGGCCGGAACGGTGGCGTTGACCGGGACGGTGTCGCGGACCGGCGCGGGCCAGCCCTCGAAGGCGGCCTCGCGCGCGCAGGCCAGCCAGCGCGCGCACTCCCGCGGCCCGTACTCGGGGAACGGCGAGAACTCGCCCCAGCCCGCCGGACCGCGCAACAGCACGCCCTCCCGGGCCGTCTGCCCGCGGAACCGGGTGCGCATCGGGATCCGGAACACCACGGGATCGCGGGTCAGCCCCCACTCCCCTCCGCCGGCCATGTCACCGGTCACCCCGCCGGCCATGCCATCGGTCACTCCGCCGGCCATGCCATCGGTCACTCCGCCGACCGTGTCGCCGGTCACGCCCGCGCCCTGCCCGTCCACGCCGGGTCGCGCGCCCCACCCTGCCACCACCGCGTCACCACTGAGTCAGTACCGATCTGTCGCCACTAACCTTACGAGCATGCCGAGCACGTCGTCGCATCCGGACCGCCCGTTGCGGGCGGTCGTCATGCCCCCGGGCCCCGAGCTGTTCTCGGCGGTGCGCGACGCGCTGAACGGCGACGGACCGGCCGTGCTGCCGCTGGCCCCCGGACCGGCCGCCGACGCCGCGATCGCCGCGCTGCGCCCCGCCGACGTCAACGGCGAGCCTCTGGAGGGCGGCCGCGGCGTGCCCGGCGACGTCGCCGTGGTGATCGCCACCAGCGGCAGCACGGGCGCCCCCAAGGGCGTCATGCTCTCCGCGCGGGCGCTGCGCGCCTCGGCCGCCGCGTCGCTGCGCCGCCTCGGGGCCGGCAAGGGCGAACGGTGGCTGTGCTGCCTGCCGCCGTCGCACGTGTCCGGGCTCCAGGTGCTCGTCCGGGCGCTGCTGAGCGAGACCGAGCCGATCGTGCACGACAGGTTCGACCCCGAGCGGGTGCTGACCTCCGGCGCCCACCACGTGTCGCTGGTGCCCACGCAGCTCCACCGGCTGGTCGGCATGCGGGCCGACCTGTCGGTGTTCGCCACGATCCTGCTCGGGGGCGCGGCGGCCCGTCCCGCCCTGCTGGACGAGGCGCGCGACCTCGGCGCGCGGGTGGTGACGACGTACGGGATGAGCGAGACGTGCGGGGGCTGCGTGTACGACGGCCGCCCCCTCGACCACGTGGACGTGAAGGTGGGCGACGACGGCCGGATCCGGGTGGCGGGGCCGGTGCTGTTCTCCGGCTACCGCTCGGGTGAGCCGGTGCCGCGCGACGGCGCCTGGTTCGTGACCTCCGACCTGGGCGAGCTGTCCGGCGGGCGGCTGCGCGTGCTGGGCCGGGCCGACGACGTGATCAACACCGGTGGCGAGAAGGTCGTGGCGGGCGCGGTGACCGCGGTGCTCGGCGAGCATCCGGAGGTGGCCGACGTCGCGGTCGTCGGCCGGCCCGACCTCGAGTGGGGCGAGGTGGTGGTGGCCGTGGTGGTGCCCGCCGACGCCTCCCGCCCGCCGACGCTGCCGCAGTTGCGCGCCTACTGCGCCGACCGGCTGCCCGCCTACGCCGCGCCCCGCGAACTGCGCCTCGCGCCGCGCCTGCCCCTGCTGCCCAACGGCAAGCCCGACCTCGTACGTCTGCGCTCCGAAGCCTGACCCCGGCCCGCCCGGCACACCGGCCACGGGCCGCGTGACCACCTGCGCACGGCCCGCTCGACGCGCCGGCGCAGGAACCCGATGACCATCCGGTGCGTCAAAGTGGAGAAGAGCAAGGGAGGAGCCTTCATGGATCAGACCCGCAAGATGTGGGCATCCGCGGCGGTCGTCGGCGTCATCGTCGTCGGCGGCGTCTCGGTCGCGGCGGCCGCCTCGGCGGGCAGGCTCGAGAAGGTCTCCAAGGAGACCAAGGCCGTGGTGCAGGTCGACTCCGGCCAGGTGGCCGAGCTCACCGGGCAGACGCCCGAGCCGTCGTCCGACACCGTGGTGTCCCGGGACGTGAACCCCGACCCCGACGCGGTCATCGACTACTGGACCGACGAGCGCATGGAGGACGCCGAGCCCATGCCGATGCCCGAGGGCGAGCCCGGAAAGGTGACCGAGGGCCCCTCAGGAGTGGTGCCCGACGGCGATCCGGGCCAGGTCAGCGGCAACTAGCCGCCCGCAGGCCGCACGTACCCGGGGTGGGCCGCCGCCGAGGCGGTCCGCCCCTTTTTCGTCCACGCGGGAACAAATAGCGGCAAATGGCGTTATTGATACTGGTGCGCCGAGCGGCCCGTACCGCCCCACCACAATCTGCCCGATCGCTTCTACTCCGTATGGAGGAGGTGTCCTCATGCCCCGAACCGCCGTGGCGACCCCACCCGCGACCCTCGACCAGCTCCTTGACCGAGGGCGAGCACAGGGTCACCTTTCTCTCGCGGAGCTGCGTCACGCGTTCGCCGAGGCAAGGATCAACCCTGCCGAGGGCCGGTCGATCCTTCGCGAGCTCACCGAGGCGGGCGTCAGCCTGGCCGCCGAGGACGAGCCGTCCCTGGGCCGGTCCGCACGCACAACCGCGAGAAAGACCACCACGACGAAGACCGCTACCAAGCGCCCGGCCAAGCCGAAGTCTACCGGCTCCGGTGCCGCCGAGTCCAAAACCGACATCACGCCCGTTCCCCCTCTGAGCGAGGCCCGCGACGACGCGCCCGCGGCCCCCAGGAAGACCCGGGCCAAGTCCACCGCGAAGACCGGCTCCGAGGCACCGGCCGACGCCGAGCCGGACCCCGACGCCCTCGCCATGGGCGGCGAGGATGCGGAGTTGGAGGCCGAGGAGGTCCTGGACCTCGACGACAACCAGTCGGCCATGGGCGACTCGGTCCACACGTACCTCAAGTCGATCGGCCGCCGCACGCTGCTCACCGCGGCGCAGGAGGTCGAGCTGGCCCGGCGCATCGAGGCCAGCCTGTACGCCGAGTACAAGATGGAGACCGACCCCACCCTGTCCGTCGCCGCCCGCGAGGACCTCGAGATGGTCGTCGAGGACGGCAGGCAGGCCAAGGACCACATGCTGGAGGCCAACCTCCGCCTGGTCGTCTCGGTCGCCAAGAAGTACACCGACCGCGGCATGTCGCTGCTCGACGTGGTCCAGGAGGGCAACCTGGGCCTCATCAGGGCGGTGGAGAAGTTCGACTACACCAAGGGCTTCAAGTTCTCCACGTACGCCATGTGGTGGATCCGCCAGGCCATCCAGCGCGGCTTCGCCGACTCGGCCCGGACGATCCGGCTGCCCGTGCACGTGCTGGAGATGCTCTCGAAGCTGTCGCGCGTCGAGCGTGACATGCACCAGCGCCTCGGCCGCGAGCCCACGCCGGAGGAGCTGGCCAGGGAGCTGGACAAGACGCCCGACCAGATCGAGGAGCTGCTGCGCACCAGCCGCCAGCCGATCTCGCTCAACGCGACGATCGGCGAGGACGGCGAGACCACGATCGGCGACCTCATCGAGGACGTCGACTCCCCCGAGGCGTCGGAGATCGTCGACCGCCAGCTGCTGGGCGACCAACTGCGGGGCGTGCTCGACAACCTGTCGCCGCGCGAGTCGAAGATCATGGCGCTGCGGTTCGGCCTGGTGGACGGCAAGCCGCACACCCTCGACGAGATCGGCAAGCACCTGGGGCTGACCCGGGAGCGTATCCGGCAGCTCGAGAAGGAGTCGCTGTCCAAGCTGCGCCACCCGAGCAACACCCGGCCGCTGCTCGACTGGGCCAGCTGACACCTCGCGCGTCGCGGGATCCGTCGTCCCGCGACGCCCGCTGGGCGCCGTCCCGGCCTGACAGACGTCCTGGGCGCGACACTGCGCGCACCACGAAAAGCCCCGGCTCTCCAGCCGGGGCTTTCACCATGTCCGCTTCTCGCCGCGCTCAGGCCGAGGCGGATGACCGCTTGAGACCTCGGTCAGCGCACCGCGGGGACCGGGCGCGGGATGCGCGGGATGCCCCACAGACGGTTCTCCTCGCGGAGGGTGCGCAGCCGCTCGACCTCGTCGGTCCACAGCCTTCCCGCCGGCGTCGCCTTGGCCTTGCGGCGGGCGATGCGGTCGTCGTAGGAGCGGACGCCGAACGTGGCCCGCTGCCCCGCCTCGGCGGCCCGAAGCGCCTCGGTCAGCGCCTTGTCGAACGCCAGGCCGGCGCCCAGCAGCACGATCTCGTCGGCGTCGGCGGCCCGCAGGTCACGCAGTGTCCGCTCGGCCTGCCTGGCCTTCTCCAGCAGCTCGGGGAAGCTCTTGGAGATCTCCTGATCCGCGTGGTAGCGGACCTCGGCCTCCCGGCTCACCCGCGGACGGAAAAACGCCATCGGCTCTGCCCCTTCGCGCAGTCGTTCTGTTGTCCGCGACAAGGGTACGCCCCTCGGCGACACACCACGTCATCGGACCACGGCGACGGCCTTTACATAGTAAGATCCCGGCATGCCCGCCAAGAGGCCACCCGTCCCCCTGTCCCGCGAGCGCATCATCGAGACCGCGCTCCACATCGCCGACACGCAAGGGTTGCGCCGGCTCACCATGCGCCGGCTCGGCGACGCCCTCCAGGTGGAGGCCATGGCCATCTACCACCACCTGCCGCGGGGCAAGGAGGCGCTGATGGACGCGCTGGCCGAGCACGTCACCGCCATCCACGTGGAGCCGGGCACGACCTGGCAGGACACCGCCCGGGCGTGGTGCCGGGCCGCCCGCGAGCTGCTGCGTGACCACCCGGGCGTGCTGGCGCTCGCGCTGACAAAGCCGCCCAAGGGCGCCACCGCGATCTCCATCAGGGAGCAGACGGACCAGCTCTCAGAGGCGGGCCTGCCGGACGCGGCCGAGGCGGTGCGGACGCTCCGGGCGTTCGTCTTCGGCAGCGTGGCGGTCGAGGTGCAGCAGTCGGGCTGGGCCGACCCCGAGGTGGACGAGTGGGTACGCCGCGACGAGCGGGCCGACGCCGACTTCGAACGCGGCCTCGACGCGCTGCTCAGGGGCCTGCGCGCCTAGCACCGCCGTCGCGACGGGCCGCGGCGCCTGCTGATCACGTGAATCACCCACCACAGAGCCGTGTTCTGGCTAGGGTGGCGAATTCACGATCAAGGAGGACGCACCATGAAGCAGACCGTGGCCCTGCGGATCGGCCGGTCGGCGCTCGTGACGGCGCTGGCCGGGGGCGCCGTGCTGACGGGCGTCGCGCCCGCGGCGAACGCCGCCCCCGCCATCACCGCCGCATCCGCCGCCTCCGCCGCCTCCGCCGCGCAGACGTTAGGGCCGTTCGGGTACGGCCGCATCAAGCTCGGGATGAGCGAGGCGCAGGCCAGGGCGACCGGGCTGGTCGTCCGCAAGAAGATCAAGGCTCCCACCACGTGCTCGACCTATGACCTGAAGGCGCACCGGTACGGGGGTGACCGGGCGGGGTTGTTCATCTCGAAGAAGCGGGGCGTGGTCACGATCTCCGCGCCCGGCGCCGTCAAGACGCCTCAGGGCATCGGCAGGGGCTCCACCCCCGCACAGCTGAAGGCCGCGTACCCCAAGCTGAAGCAGAGCGCGCTGTACGGGACACCCATCGTCCCCGTGCCGGGCAACCCCAAGGCGTCCTACGTCTTCCTCGTGTCGAAGCGCATGGTCGTCGGCGTCGTCCTGATCCTGACCGCGCAGGACTGCCTCAGATAGCGGCCCGCCTGGAGGAGCGCTACAGAAGATCTCGCGCCCCGGCCGGGCAAAGGGTTGCGAACATAGTGGCGTGTCGAGCTTGGCCCGTTATCCTGCATAAGGCACGCTGTGTCGAGGGTCACACCATCCGGGCATCCTCCTCTAACAGTCCGAACGGACTATGTCGGATTATGTGACATACGCCGCACACTTGCTAAGACAATCAGCCCGAGCCGCTCCCGTGCCCACGGGGGCCTTCCACGAGATATCGGAGGCACGCCGATGTGCCCGCACGACCCGGTCTGTCCGTCCGCCGAGGCGCCCGACCGTGAAGCAGCACGCACTGTCGCGTGCCACCCCGAGCAGGGGTGGAGCCTGCTCTGCAACGGCGTGGTCCTGTTCGAGGACACCGGGGAGCTGCTGCCGGGCGGCACCGCCATCGCCCCGCACCGCCCCGTCGTGGGCGCCGCCTGAGCTGCGCGTCCTCGCCGGGCGTCGCCGTGCGGCTCTGAGGCCGGCGCCCGGGGCCACCGCCCCTGAGGCCGCCGGGCACGCGCCGCCCGGTCCTCCCCTCACCGTCAGGACCCACCGGGATCCACCAGGCCGGTCCACCCGCAAGCCCCCTGGGGCGCACCAGACCGGCCTTCAGAACCCACCCGGCCGAGACCGGTCCTCCTCAAGCCCACCGGCCCGGAGCGGCCCGGGAGTATCGGTCACGCCGGCGATCACGCGTACGACATGATCCAACCGGCGACCAGCTCGCCCACCCGGGCGGGATCCTTCTTCAGGTCGTGCCCCTCCCCCGGCAGCACCACGAGCCGTGCCGCGTCCGCGGCGTCCGGCACCCCGAACGGGTCGCGGTCCCCGTTCACCACGAGCACGTCGACGCCCGCGCCGCGCAGCTCGTCCGCCCTGGAACGTTCCGGCTTGCCGGGCGGGTGCAGCGGGAACGCGAGCGCGACCACGGCCGCGGCCCCGACGTCCTTGGCGGTGCGGCAGGCGACCCGCGCGCCGTTGCTCCGCCCGCCCTGCACCAGCGGCAGGTCCGGCACGGTCGAACGCAGCCCGGCCAGGACGGCGCGCCACGCCTCGTCCTGCCGCTCCGCGGAGCCGGGGGCGCGGGCCCCCGCGAGCCTGAACGGCTGCGTCACCCGGGCCACGCTCGCCCCCGCCGCGAGGGCCGCGTCGCGCACGGCCAGCAGGTCGGGCGCGTCGACTCCCCCGGCCGATCCGTGGGTCAGCACGAGCAGCAGCCGGGGCCGCTCCGCCTCGTCCACCTGGACCAGCGCGGGCCCGCGCGGCGTCATGACCTCCATGCGAGAACCGTATCGGGCGCCGCCCCGCGACCGCCCTCCGGACCCACCGCGAGCGTACGGGGCCCGGTGGCCCCGTACCCGGGGATGACGCGTGAATCGACCCCAGGTCGGATGACAGCGCCTCCTGCCGGGCGCAGGATGGGGTCCATGCCTGACATGCGCCCCGTTCGTGAAGACCTCCAGGCGACGCTCGACGCGCGCCGCGACCTCGGACCGGACTACGAGGCGGCGCTGGTCGAGTCGTTCGCCGACCGGCTGGACGCCACGATCGCGGCCCGCGTCCAGGCCGAGCTCCACCGCCAGGGCCCCGTTCCGGGCCGGCCCCGGCGCACGGGGCCGCCGCTGATGCCGCTCGCCCTGGGCTCGATGGGGCTCGGCATCCCGCTGACGGCCATCGCCGCGATCAACACCGGCCTCCTGGGCCTCTCGGTGACCTGGATCGCCATCGCGGTCATCAACGTGGCCGCCGCCATGGCGTACGTGCGCCGCCCCTGACGACAGAACCTTGGGGAAGGGCCTTCGACCGGCCGAGGACCTCCCCGGGAGGCGCTCAGGCCTCTCACACGGAGATCTCCCGGAGGCGTTCAGTCCTCACGCGGAGAACTCCCGGGGACATGCTCACGCCCTCACGCGCGGACCTCCCGGGGTGATGGAGAGCTCAGGCCCTTCGACGCGGGGACCTCCGGGAAAAGGGGGGCGGGGGTCTCTCCGGGGAAGGGCTCAGGCGTCGCGGTCGCGGCGCAGGCGGACCTCGGCCGCCAGCGTCTCGTCCTCGTGGTCCAGGCCGTACGCCCAGACCTGCTCGGTCGCGATGATGGGCGGGATGTTCTTCCTCACCTTCTACCTGCAGATCGTGCTCGGCTTCAGCCCGGTCCAGGCGGGAGCGCTGATGATCCCCTTC
>NZ_JBFAIA010000040.1:0-51411 GCF_040654455.1 Nonomuraea sp. NPDC050691 | reverse complement strand
GGCGACGGCAGGTCGAGCGGCGGCGGCAGCGGCAGCGGCAGCGGCAGCGGCAGCGGCAGCGGCAGCGGCAGCGGCAGCGGCAAGGTGACGATCGCGGTCAACGGGCAGGGCGCCGGTTCAGGACGGGTCGCCGTCAAGGCGAAGGCGGTCAAGGGGGCCGCCGCGTGGGCCGACCCCGAGGCGCTCGCGTCCGAGCCGCGCGGCCGGCACCGCACCACGCTGGTCTCGCCGTTCGACTCGCTCATCTGGCACCGGGGCCGCACCGAGCGGGTCTTCGGCTTCGCGTACACGCTGGAGCTGTACGTGCCGCGTCACAAGCGCGTGCACGGCTACTTCACCATGCCCGTGCTGGCCGGGGGCAGGCTGATCGGGCGGGTTGACCCCGCGCGTGACGGCTCCACGCTGGTGGCGCGGCAGCTCAGCCTGGAGCCCGGGCTGAGCGGCGCCCGGTGGGCCGACGCGCTGCGTGACGCCCTCTGGTCGGCCGCCGAGTGGGTGGGCTGCGACGCCGTGCGGGTCGAGCGGGCCGACCCGGGCCTCGCCGCCCACCTGGAGACGGCCGTCAGGTGATCTCGAGCATGCGCTCGCGCACGGCGTAGACCACGGCCTCCATGCGCGAGTGCAACTGCAGCTTGTCCAGGATGTTGCGAACGTGGTTCTTCACCGTGTTCTCGCTGATGAACAGCTGCTTGGCGATCTCCCGGTTGTTCATGCCCTTGGCGACCAGGCGCAGCACCTCCATCTCGCGCTCGGTGAGCCGCGGGACCGGCAGCTGGGGTGGCCGTTCGGACTCCTTGCGGCTCATGTTCGCGAACTCGGTGATGAGCTTGGCCGCCATGGCCGGGTTGATGAGCGACTGGCCCTCGTGGACTCCGCGCACCGCCGCCGGGACGTCGTTGATCTGGACGTCCTTGAGCAGGTAACCCGTGGCACCGGCCTTGATGGCCTCGAAGAGGTCCTCCTCCTCGTCGCTGACCGTCAGCATGATGATGCGGGTGCTCGGAACCGAGGCCCTGATGCCCTTGGTGGCCTCGATGCCGTCCTGCCGGGGCATGCGGACGTCCATCAGCGCCACGTCGGGCATGAGGCGGTCGGCCAGTTCGACCGCCTCCTGCCCGTCGCTCGCCTCTCCGACCACGTCGATGTCCGGCTCCGCGGCCAGCGCCAGAGCCAGGCTCCGCCTGATCAGCTCGTGGTCGTCCACGATCAGCACACGGATCGGCTCGCCACCGGGCGCGCCGCCCTCGCCGGGCTCGGTCACAAGGCCTCCTCGGTCAGCCTCGCGACCTCGCTTCGCTCGCTCACACACACCTGACTGAGCTCGCTCACGTCTCCTCCTCGTCGGGGGGGCCAGAGCCGTTGGACCGATGATGACACGAGTGCCGGGTCCTCGGTTGGTCGAGAAGATCCTTTAAGACGCTATCAGGGCTCGACGAGCCGCAACACGCCGTAGTTGTACCCGCGCCGGTTGTAGACGACGCACGGCTGGCCGCTCTCCTTGTCTCGGAACAGGTAGAAGTCGTGGCCGACCAGCTCCATCTCGAGGAGGGCCTGGTCGATGGTCATGGGTTCGGCCCGGTGGAACTTCTCCCTCACGATGAGGGGGCCGTCACCTTCCATCTCGATGGGGACGATGTCGTCGTAGCGCTGGTCGTCGTACTGGGCGTCGTCGGGCAGCTCGCCGGTCTCGGGCTCGGGGGCCTCGGTGGCGAGCGGGGATGGGGCGGGTGTGAGATCCGCGGCGTCAGGGAGCGTCGCGGTGAGCTCCGCCACGGAGGGCGGGCAGTGGTTGCCGTGGTGGACCTTGCGCCGGTCGGCGAGCCTGCGCAGGCGCCCCTCCAGCTTGTCCAGAGCGATGTCGAGGGCGGAGAAACGGTCGTCGGCGGAGGCCTCGGCCCTGATGGCGGGCCCCCGGGAATGGATGGTCAGCTCGACGCGCTCGCGCTGTGCGGCGAGGCGCGGATTGCGCTCTTTCGACACCTCCACGTCGACTCTGATCAGTTTGCTGTCGAGACGCTCGATCCTGGCCAGCTTGGTCGTCACTTGGTCGCGGAACCGATCACTCACTCCTGTGTGCCGGCCCTTGACGATGATGTCCATGCAACAGCCCCCCTTCGCCTAACGACTGAGATAGAGCGCCCGGCGACGCGCCTGCCGGGCAGGGTCTTCTGTTTGCCTCCTCTTCACCGTTCCCCGCTTTCGGCCTTCCATCACCGGAGTTTCGGGCGGCACCCGTTCGGCCGACCTGGTCTTCGACCCCACATCCGCCTGCTGAGGGTTTCGCAGCTCTGCTGCCACTACTCCCCTTCTCTTCTGACGAGGGACATCTGGACCCTCGGGAAGGCAGGACTTACCCCTAAGCCGCACCGTGATCGGTCGACAAAGAGTCGCCTTACGTGGGCCGTTTCGCCTGCGGCTGGCATCGGCTAGCAGAGCCGGGACTCCCGGCTCTGCGCAACCACGGACCCGAACGGGTGCCATGTCAGAACGCTATCCGGATCGGACCCGAATGTCAGCCTGAGGATTGCCCAAAGGATCACTTTCTGTGATTTTCGCTTGGTGTGACTCGGGGGAAAGTTGCCCCCGTTTAGGATCTCCCTACCTTTATGTACCGCCCGATGATCTCTCTGAGCTGGCCACAAGCAGTACAGGGGGTAGTCAGATGTGACCCCCACGTGAGCACGCCGCGAGGCCCGTCATCACCTACGGTGACTATCGGGCATTTCCAGATCTTCGGCGTGTCGCGGCCACGGTCGCGGCGCACACGACGTCCGCGCCCCACTCCCGGAGCGCCCGGGCGGCCTCCGCCAGCGTGGCCCCGGTGGTCACCAGATCGTCCACGAGCACCACGGGCGTGCCGAGCGTCCGAAACTTGTCCGACCCGTGATCGTGGAGGGCGCTCACCATGCCGTGCGGGCGGGGCCCGGAGGGGGCCGTGAGCGGCCTCCCCGGCGGGGCGGCGACGCGCAGGGAGCCGGCCAGGTTCGCGGCGCGCTCGGCCGCGCTGAGCCCCGCCTGGTCGGCCACGCGTCGTGCCGGCGTCAGCGCCCGGCACAGCACGGCCGGATGGCCGAGCCGCCTCAGCGCGTGGACGGCCCGCTCGGCGAGCACGCCCATGGGGTCGTGGCCCCGGGAACGCAGGGCGCGGCGGGCGCTCGGCACCGGCACGATCGCGAACGGCCCCGCGAGCGGGCGGCCGGCCGCGAGGGCCGAGACCACGGTGAAGGCGAGCAGAGTGGCGAGCGGGACCGCCAGGCCGATCTGGGCGCGCTCCTTGTAGGCGATCACGGCCCGCCGCAGCGGACCTTCGTACCAGGCGGCCGACCAGCAGGCCGGGAGCCCGGCGGGGCGCGGGACCGGCGTCCGGGACGCCGGGGCGGCGAGCGGCGCGAGGCACGCGTCGCACAGCGGCGCCCCGGCCGTGCCGCAGCCCACGCAGGGGCGCGGCAGGAGCACGTCGAGCACGGCGGTCAGCACGCGCCCCAGCATGCAGGACGCCACCGACATTCCCGCCGGCCGCGCCCTCCGTGGGGGACCGGACGCCGGAGGGGCCCGTCAGCCCAGGGAGAAGATGGGGTTGTCGGCGTCGCCCGAGACCTTCGAGACCCAGCCCTGCTTGTCCTGGTTGAACTCCAGGATCTCCTTGCCGTGCTCCGTGGCCGCGAGCAGCCGCTGCCCCAGGGCACTGATCAACTGGAGTCGCTTGTTGGTCGCAGGGAGCTCCGTGCTCTGCCCGTCGCCCACGTAGATCTCCCTGACGCTCTGCGCGTTCTTGCCCCGGACGAGCACCAGCAGCCGCTCGCCGTCGCGCCAGGCGATGTCCTCGATCTCCTCGTCGGACACCGTGATCAGCGTCTGGAAGTTGCCCAGCATGGGGGTGCCGCCCCCGCCGGTGATCGCGCCGACCCGGACCTCGTTCTTACCGACCGTCACCGCGACCCGCACGCCGTCTCGCGAGATGCGCAACTTCGTGACGGCGAGCCCGTCGAGGCCCGGCGCGGCGACCCGCTCCGGACCGCGGCCGGAGGCCGGGTCGCACCGCAGGACCGCGCCGTTGGCCTTGTCGTAGGTCCACAGCGTGCCGTCGCGGTGCCAGGAGGGCGCGGTGAGGTCATTCCGGTCGCCCTGGATCCAGCGCTGCCACCGGCCGTCGGGCGCGACCCGGGTGACCCAGATGCCGCCGCCGGCCACGTCCGTGCCAAGCGCCGCGATCATGGCGCCGCCGTCGGACATCGACAGGTCGCGGTAGAGGTCGTTCGGCTGACCGGCGGGGCCCTGGACGGCGTTGCCCGCCCGGTCGTCGCCCAGGGAGCGCACGGAGCCCCTGCTGACGTAGTAGGCGGGGCTGACGTTGCTGCCGAGCCAGTCCTCGCGCATGTCGTCGGCGCGGATGACGAGCGGGTCGGAGGAGTAGAACGGCTCACCGTCGAGCTGCACCTCGATGGTGCGGCCGTTGGCCATGTCGTTGTTGTTGAGCGTCCACTTGAGCTGCGCTTTGAGCCCGTCGGTGTACAGCTCGTCGGGCGCTATGGGGCCGTGCAGGTCGACCACGACCCGGTCGTCGTCGGAGCGGACCGAGCGGACGCTCATGCCCTGCGGGAAGACGCTGCCGACCGCGCCGTGCAGAGCCTTGCTGGGCCCTTCCAGGAGGCGGCGGACGATGGTCTGCGCGAAGTTCTCGGCCGGCTTGATCCGCAGCCACACCCGGTCGACGACGAGCCGCCGCTCGGAGAAGAGCCGGCTCGGGCCGGGCGGCCCGGCCAGGTAGTACAGCTTGGTGGGCCGGTAGGCGCGGGCCACGTCGTCCATGGTCAGCAGCAGCCCGGCGCCCCGCTCGACCGACTGGACGCGGTAGGCGCCCCCCTCGTCCTTGACCAGCGTGAAGTCGACGGAGATGTCGCCCACGGCGGCCGAGTACGGCATGTACGTGTCGTCGGCCTCGATGCGGGCGACCGGGGTGCCGACGAGCCGGATGACCACCTGGTTGCCGTCGCTCTTGCCCACGTAGTCGTACTTGGGGCGGTTGGCGATGACCGTGACGGGGCCGTCCGGTTTCCAGGTCTTCGCGGTGGCGGGCGTGAGGTACGTCGACAGCACGCCGGGGTCGTCCGCGTAGGCCGCCATCGCGGCCTGGAGACCCTGGACGACCTGGAGGGGCGCCCAGGCCGGGTCTGGCGTGACGGCGATCATGCGCTGGAACGGCTTGCTCATGGGGTCGCCGCCGCCGGCCTCGTCCACCGGGAACGGGCCCCCGACCGGGATCACCGCGCACCCGGAGCCCGCCCATGCCGTGACGGCGACGGCCAGGGCGGCGGCCAGCCGCCTAGACCTCCTCATGCCCGGCCCCGTCTCCCGACGCCGGCAGCAGCACCGGGGTCATCTGGCCTCGCCAGGTGCGGCGCATCTCGATCTCGGGGGGCACCAGGGACAGCGGCGAGCCCTTGAGGTCGGCGCCCGCCGTCCTGGGCAGCGTGAGCCTGAACTGGGTGCCCTCGCCGGGCTGACCCCACGCCTGGAGCCAGCCGCCGTGGAGCGTGGCGTCCTCGCGGGAGATGGCCAGGCCGAGCCCGGTGCCGCCGATGGTGCGCGCCCGCGAGGGGTCGGCCCGCCAGAACCGGTCGAACACCATCGTCTCCTCGCCGGCCTTCAGGCCGATGCCGTGGTCGCGCACGGCCACGGCGACGGCGTCGCGGTCGGCGCCCACGGTGACCACCACGTCGCGGCCCTCGCCGTGCTCGATCGCGTTGAACAGCAGGTTGCGCAGGATCCGCTCGACCCTGCGGTTGTCGATCTCGGCCATGCACGGCTCGTTGGGCAGCCGCAGCTCGAAGCGGGTGGAGTGGCGCTCGGCCAGCGCCTCGGAGTCGGCGATGGCGCGCAGCACGACGTCGCGCACGTCGACGGGGTCGAGGTCGAGGGTGGCGGCGCCGGCGTCGTAGCGGCTGATCTCCAGCAGGTCGGCCAGCATGGACTCGAAGCGTTCGAGCTGGGCCTGCATGAGCTCGGCGGAGCGCGCGGCCATCGGCTCGAAGTCCTCGCGGGCGTCGTAGAGCAGGTCGGCGGCCATCCGCACCGTGGTGAGCGGGGTGCGCAGCTCGTGCGAGACGTCGGAGACGAACTGGCGCTGCACCTGGGACAGCTCCTCCAACTGGTGGATCTTGAGGGCGAGGTTGCCCGCCATCTCGTTGAACGAGGTCGCCAGCCGGGCCAGGTCGTCCTCGCCGCGGACCTTGAGGCGCTCGTCCAGCTTGCCGGCGGCCAGGCGCTCGGCGGCCTGGCGGGCCAGCCGCACGGGGGTGACGACCTGACGCGCCACGAGGTAGGCGATCGCGGCGAGCAGCAGCACGAGCCCGAAGCCCACCACGACGATGGCGAGGCGGACGTTGGAGAGCATCTGCTCTTCGTCGTTGAGCGGGAAGAAGTGGTAGACCTCGTAGCTGGCACCCGCGTCGGGCGGGACGAGGCCGCCGATGACCAGCGTCAGCCGGGGCTGGGTCTCGCCGCTGAAGCGGATGAGCGCCTGGTGCCGCAGCGGCTTGTCGTAGCGCGCGTTCTTGGCCTGCCGTTGGAGGCCCTGCCGGAGGGCGGGGGGCACGTCGCGCGGCGACACCTTGCCCGAGGCGCGGGAGGCGCCCGGGGCGGCGGCGTTGAGGACGAGCACCTCGTAGCGCTTCTTGGAGCCGTTCTCGCCGGAGCCGGTGATGGTGTTCATCACGGCGTCGAGCGGGTCGGCGGGCGCGCTCTTGCCGGGGTCGGCGGGCTTGGCCTGGTCGTCGGGCTCCTGGCTGAGCGCGGCGGCGATCTGGACGCGGTCGGCGAACGCCTCGCTGGCGGCCGACGCCTGGCTGCTCGCGATGACCGACTTGTTGATCTGGTCGGACAGGAACACGCCGAGCACGACCACGACCGTCACGGAGATGACCAGCGTGCTGGTGACGACCTGGAGCTGGAGCGAGCGCCGCCAGGCCCGGCGGACCGCTCCCACCGCACGCCGCGCCCGCCGGCGGACACCGCCCAGGATCTGGCGGAGCGTCCGCCGACGGAGAGCTTTCGTCGTCGTCGGGGGCATGGCGTGGGGGAAGGGCCGCTAGGCGGGCCCGGCCTTGTACCCCACGCCGCGGACGGTGACCACGATCTCGGGGTGCTCGGGGTCCTTCTCGATCTTGGCGCGGAGGCGCTGCACGTGCACGTTGACCAGGCGCGTGTCGGCGGCGTGCCGGTAGCCCCAGACCTGCTCCAGCAGGACCTCGCGGGTGAACACCTGGCGCGGCTTGCGGGCCAGCGCGACGAGCAGGTCGAACTCCAGCGGCGTGAGGTTGATGGTCTCCTCGCTCCGCTTGACGGAGTGACCCGCGACGTCGATGGTGATGTCGCCGATCTGCAGGATCTCGGGGGTCGGCTCGTCGGTGCGGCGCAGCCGCGCCCGCACCCGCGCCACGAGCTCCTTCGGCTTGAACGGCTTGACGATGTAGTCGTCGGCGCCCGACTCCAGGCCGAGCACGACGTCGATCGTGTCGCTCTTGGCGGTGAGCATGACGATCGGGACCCCGGACTCGGCCCTGATCCTGCGTGCCACGTCGATCCCGTCGGCCCCCGGGAGCATCAGGTCGAGCAGCACCAGATCCGGGCGCGTGTCCCGGAACGCGTCAAGCGCCTTGTCGCCGTCGGAGACAAAGGATGGTTCGAAGCCCTCTCCGCGCAACACGATGCCCAGCATCTCGGCGAGAGCGGCATCGTCGTCGACGACCAGCACGCGACCTTTCATGGCCCCTCATTCGTTCTACGCATTCTGGGACATACCCGCACGATCGCTGAAGGTTACCCTTGGTCGGCTCATGTGTGGGACAGGAGACCTTCAAAAGACCAATTTTAGACTCGCCCCACGATCGCCATATCAGTCTGCGGTAACCCACCGCCTTTCTGCCATCCCTAGGCGAGATCACCGTCGTGATTCGCCCGGGAATGCGGGCAACCGCGCGCCGAATCGCCTCCCCGACACCACCGCGTCCCCCAGCGTGCCAGGATTGGGATATGTCTGACGGTCACGGCCCCTCGCCCGAGACGCCACCAGGCTGGGCGGCCGAGCAGCCCCCACCCTACGGCCCTTCGCAGGCCTCGCCGTGGACCGCCCCCGGCTCCGCCCCGGGAGCTCCGCACGGCGCCGGCCCCGAGGCCCCCTTCCAGCAGGCCCCTCACGCTCCGTACACGTCCCATCCCCAGCAGCCGCCGGCCGGGCCAGGTCACGGGCCAGGTCACGGGTACGCCTACGGCCCGCCGCAGGCCCTGCGCCCGGGCATCATCCCGCTGCGGCCGCTGCGCCTTGGCGACATCCTCGACGGCGCCATCAAGCTGGTCCGCTCCAACCCCAAGGCGGTGCTCGGGCTCTCGGCCGTCGCCGCGCTGCTGGCCTCCCTGCCGGTGGCCGTGGGCCAGGCGTTCGTGCTCGGCTCGATGCGCTCGACCATCAGCGAGTCCTACGCCGACCCGTACGCGGGGCCCGACCCCACCGGCATGTACGGCGGCGTCCTCGCCCAGTACGGCGGCACCCTGGTCTCCCTGGCCGTCAGCTTCGTCGTCGTGACGGTGCTGACCGGCGTGCTGACGCGCATCCTCGGCCGGGCCGTCTTCGGCGGCTCCATCACCGCGGGCGAGGCCTGGCGGCTGACCCGGGGGCGGCTGCCCGCGCTCTTCGGCGTGGTGGGTCTGCTCGTCGTCATCATGGCGGTGCCCCTGGTGGTCTTCGCCGCGATCGTCTGGGCGGTGTACGTCACCGGGACGCTCAGCGCCGGCGGGCTGCTGGGCCTCGTGCTGCTGATGGTCGTCCTGTACCTGCCCTACGTCGTGTTCTTCCGCACCAAGTTCGGGCTCGCGGCCCCGGCGGTCGTGCTGGAGGGGATGAGCCCGGTGGCGGCCCTGCGGCGCTCCTGGCAACTCGTCAGCGGCGACTTCTGGCGGGTCTTCGGCATCATGCTGCTCACCTCGCTGATCGTGGGGGTCGTCGCGGGCATCCTGCAGGTGCCGTTCACCTTCGCCGGCACCTTCCTCGGCCTGCTGGGCGACGGCCCGGGCGCCGCGATCGGCGCCGCGGTGCTCATCACCATCGGCGGCACGGTCGGCGCGATGATCAGCTACCCGATCGAGGCCGGTGTGGCGGGCCTGCTGTACGCCGACCGCCGCATGCGCAGCGAGGCGTTCGACCTCGTGCTGCAGACGGCGGCCGTCGAGCAGCAGCGGCAGGGCTGGGTGCACGCCTCGGCGGACGACCTCTGGCGTCCGGCCCACACCCCGGGCCCGTGATGGTGGTCCTGGCGAGCCCCATCGGCAGGGACGAGGCCGCGCGCCGGGCCGCCGAGGAGCTCGCCCGGCCCGAGTACGCCCACGAGTCGCTGCTCGACCAGCTCTACCGGCACTTCACGCAGTTCCTGCGCGAGCTCATGGAGGCGGTGGCGGGCGGCGGCACCACCGGCGGGTTCGTCGCGGCCGTCCTCATCACGCTGATCCTCCTCGGCCTGGTCGCGCTCGGCGCCTGGCGGCTGCGGCGCGCGGCCCGCGAGAACGCCCCCGTGAACGGCGTGTTCGGCGCGCGGGTGATGACCGCCGCCGAGCACCGGGAGGCGGCCGAGCGCGCCGCCGCGGAGGGCCGCCACACCGAGGCGGTCCAGGAGCGGCTGCGCGCGATCGCCCGCGACCTGGAGGAGCGCGCTCTGGTCGACGGCCAGCCCGGCCGCACGGCCGACGAGCTGGCGGCGGAGGCGGGCCGGGCGCTGCCGGACTTCGCCGGTGACCTGGCCGCCGCCGCGCGCTCGTTCGACGACGTGACCTACGGCGGCGTGGCCGGCACCCCGGCCGCGTACGCGGCGATGCGCGACCTCGACGAACGCCTGCGCCAGGCCCGGCCCGCACCCCTGGGAGCCCCGGCATGAACGTCCGGCAGCGGCGGGAGCGGCGCGGGGAGGGCCCGGCATGAGTCTCACCGGCACGGGACCGGCCGAGACGCGGGAGTCGGCGCCCACCTCACCCACGGCCCGCTCCATGTGGCGGGCGAGCCGGATGGCGATGCTGCTCGGCCTGATCATCGTGGCCGCCGCGGTCCTCAGCGTCGCCATCGGCGGCGGGGCCGGCCCGTCGCGCCGGCTCGACCCCGACGACACCTCCCTCGACGGCTCCAAGGCCCTGGCGCAGCTCCTGCGCTCCCGCGGCGTGACCGTGGACCGGGCCGACTCGGTGACCCGCGCCCGCGAGCTGTCGCGAAGCGGCGACCGGCTGCTGCTGATCACCGACACGAGCTTCGTCCTCGACCCGGCCGCGCTGGCCGCCATCCCCGGCGACCGGGTCGTGGTGGGCGACCTCTACCGCGTCGACCTGCTCGCCCCCGGCGTGCGCAGCTCCGCGGAGGTCGGGTCCCGCTCGCTCGAGCCGGCGTGCCCGCTGCCGGCCGCGAAGGCCGCCGGCAGCGCCTTCATGGGCGGCGCGGCCTTCACCGCGCCGCGCGGCGCGACCGGCTGCTACCCGGCCGACGACGACGGCTGGAGCCTCGTCAGCCTGCCCAACGCGGGCGGCACCACCACGGTCGTCGGCAGCGGCGAGTTCATGACCAACCGGCGCCTGGCCGAGGACGGCAACGCGGCGCTCGCGCTCAACCTGCTGGGCTCGGCCAAGGCCGTCACCTGGCTCGTCGAGCCGCCGGAGGACGGCGCGGACGGCACGGTGGCGGGTCCGGCCGGCCGGACGGTCTACGACCTGATGCCGCCGGGCGTCCCCTGGGCCGTGGCCATGGCGGCCGTGGCCGTGCTGGTCACCGCACTGTGGCGGGGCAGGCGGCTCGGCCCGGTGGTGACCGAGCGGCTGCCGGTCGTGGTGCGGGCCGCCGAGACCGTCGAAGGGCGGGGGCGGCTCTACCGGGCCAGGCGTGCCCGGGGCCGCGCGGCCGACGTGCTGCGGGCCGGCGCGATCGACCGGCTCCTCCCCCGGCTCGGGCTGGCGCCCGACGCGGGCCGCGGCGAGGTCGTCACGGCCGTCGCCGCCCGCACCGGGCAGGACCCGGTCCAGGTCGGCGCGGCGCTGTACGGCCCGGAGCCGGCCGACGACGACGGGCTCGTCGCCCTGGCCCACTATCTCGACTCCATCGAAAGGACGGTCGGTGAACATTGAGGAGACCACCCGCGTGACGGGCCTCGGAGAGGCGGCCCGCGAGGCGCTGGGGGCGCTGCGGGCGGAGGTGTCCAAGGCCGTGGTCGGCCAGGACGCGGTCGTGACCGGACTGGTGATCGCGCTGCTGTGCCGGGGGCACGTGCTGCTCGAGGGCGTGCCGGGCGTCGCCAAGACGCTCATGGTCCGCACGCTGGCGGCGGCGCTGGACCTCGGGTCCAAGCGGGTGCAGTTCACGCCCGACCTGATGCCGGGCGACGTGACGGGCTCGCTGGTGTACGACGCGAGGACGGCGGAGTTCGAGTTCCACGAGGGGCCGGTGTTCACGAACCTGCTGCTCGCCGACGAGATCAACCGCACCCCGCCGAAGACCCAGGCGGCGCTGCTGGAGGCCATGGAGGAGCGGCAGGTCACCGTCGAGGGCGCCGCCCGCCCGCTGCCCGACCCGTTCGTGGTCTGCGCCACCCAGAACCCCGTCGAGTACGAGGGCACCTACCAGCTGCCCGAGGCCCAGCTCGACCGGTTCCTGCTCAAGCTGACCGTGCCGCTGCCGCCGCGCGACCAGGAGATCGCGGTGCTGGAGCGGCACGCGCTCGGGTTCGACCCGCGCGACCTGTCGCACGTGCGCCCCGTGGCCTCGGCGGCCGACCTGGCGGCCGGCCGCGAGGCGGTGGCGGCGGTCCACGTGGCCCCCGAGGTGCTCGGCTACATCGTGGACGTGGCGCGCGCCACCCGTAACTCGCCGTCGCTCCAGCTCGGCGTCTCGCCGCGCGGCGCGACCGCGCTGCTGGCCGCCTCCCGGGCCTGGGCGTGGCTGTCGGGCCGCGCGTACGTGACGCCCGACGACGTCAAGGCGCTGGCCCGGCCCGCGCTGCGGCACCGGGTGCAGCTGCGGCCCGAGGCGGAGTTGGAGGGCGCGACCGCGGACGGCCTGCTCGACGGCATCCTGGCCTCGGTCCCGGTCCCGCGCTGATGGCTCTGACGGGACGCGCCGCGCTGGTCGCGGCGCTCGGCGTCGTGGTGGTGCTGCTCGCGCCGCGGCCGGGGGCGGCCCTGGCCGGGGTGTGCCTGGTGCTGGCCGCGGCGATCCTGGTGGACCTCGCGCTGGCGGGCTCCGTCCGGCCGCTGCGCCTCCACCGCTCCGGCGAGACGCTCGTGCGGCTCGGGCAGCGGGCCACGGTGGAGCTGGTCGTGGAGAACCCGGGCTCGCGCCGGGTCCGCGGCGTGCTGCGCGACGCCTGGCCGCCGTCGGCGGGCGCGTCGCCGCGGGTGATGCGGCTGGACGTGCCGCCGGGCGAGCGGCGCCGGCTCACCGTGACGCTCGCCCCGACCCGGCGCGGCGACCGCGAGTCGGTGGCGGTGACCGTGCGCTCCGTCGGCCCGCTCGGGCTGGCCGCGCGCCAGGGGCGGCACCGCTCGCCGTGGGCGGTGCGGGTGCTGCCGCCGTTCCTGTCGCGCAAGCACCTGCCCGCTCGGCTGGCCCGGCTGCGCGAGCTGGAGGGCCGGCATCCGGCGCTCGTGCGCGGCCAGGGCACCGAGTTCGACTCGCTGCGCGAGTACGTGGTGGGCGACGACGTACGCTCGATCGACTGGCGGGCCACCGCCCGCCGCCACGACGTGGTCGTACGGACCTGGCGGCCGGAGCGGGACCGGCGGGTGCTGATCGTCCTCGACACCGGCCGCACCTCGGCGGGCCGGGTGGGCGAGGCGCCGATCCCGCTGGCCGGCGCCCCCGCCGACGGGGGCGGGGCCGTGAGCGGGCACGGGGCGCGGCCGGTACCCGGCTGGCCACGGCTCGACTGGTCGATGGACGCGGCGCTGCTGCTGGGCGCGCTGGCCGCCCGCGCCGGCGACCGGGTCGACTTCCTCGCCCACGACCGGGCCGTACGCGCCTGGGTGTCGGGGGCCTCCCGCACCGAGCTGCTGTCGTCGCTGGTCAACGCGATGGCGCCGATCGAGGCCGAGCTGGTCGAGGCGGATTCGCGCAGCATGGTGGCCGCGATCCTGGCCCGGGCCAAGCGGCGCTGCCTGGTGGTGCTGCTGACCGACCTCAACGCCGCGGCGCTGGACGAGGGGCTGATGCCGGTGCTGCCGCAGCTCTCCTCCCGCCACCTGGTGCTCGTGGCCGCCGTCTCCGACCCGCGGGTGGCGGACATGGCGGCGCGCAAGGGCACGACCGAGGAGGTGTACGACGCGGCGGCGGCCGAGCGCACCCGGCTGGACCGGCGCCGCATCACCGCGCGGCTGCGGCGGCACGGGGTCGAGGTGGTGGACGCGCCGCCGGACGACATCGCGCCCGCCCTGGCCGACGCGTACCTCGCGCTCAAGGCCGCGGGCCGCCTGTAGCGGGGGCGTCAGGCGCTGGGGGCGACGTCGGGGGCGTGCTCGATGTCGCCCGTCTCGTCCCGGCGGGCGGCCCGCCGCCCGAACACCAGCACGTACGCGATGAACACCGCCTCGGCCAGCGCCCCGATGCCGATGCGCGCCCACGTCGGCAGCCCCGACGGGGTGACGAACGCCTCGATCAGCCCCGACGCGAACAGCACCACGACCAGCCCGAGCGCCACGCTCATCACCGCCCGCCCCTGCTCGGCCAGCGCCTCGGCCCGCCGGCGCGGCCCCGGGTCGATGACCGTCCAGCCCAGCCGCATGCCGACGGCCGCCGCGAGGAACACGGCGGTCAGCTCCAACAGCCCGTGCGGCGTGATCAGGCCGAAGAAGATGTCCAGCTTGCCGCGCGAGGCCATGAGACCGCCGGAGACGGCGACGTTGGCCGCGTTCTGCAACAGCACGTACGGGATGGGCAGCCCGAGGAAGACGGCGTAGACGATGACCTGCGCCGACACCCACGCGTTGTTGATCCACACGCGGCCGGCGAACGACGCGGCGGGATTCTCGGAGTAGTAGTCGGCGAAGTCGTGCTCGACGAGCCGCTTGATCTCCTCGGGGCTGGCGATCGCGGCCTGCACCTGCGGGTCGCCGGCCACCCACGCGCCCATGACCCACGACACGGCGAGGAACACCACGGCGGTGGTCAGCCACCACCACCGCGCCCGGTAGGCCACCACCGGGAACGACACGGTGGCGAACCTGGCCACCTCCCGCCAGGCCGGCGCGTGCGCCCCGGTGACGGCCGACCTGGCGCGGGCGACCAGCGCGGACAGGCGGCCGGCCAGCATCGCGTCGGTGGACGACGAGCGCACGATCGACAGGTGGGTGGACACCCGCTGGTAGAGGTCGACCAGCTCGTCCACCTCGGCCCCGGTCAGGGACGAGCGGTGCTTGACGAGGTGTTCGAGCCGGTCCCAGGCCCCGCGGTGCGCCGTGACGAACGCGTCGATGTCCACCCGACCATTGTGGCCGGTCGATCAGCGGGCCAATGCCGTTAGGCTCCACATATGTCTGAGGTCGTGACCGGGGACGCCGTCGTCGTCGAGGTGCGGGTGGCGCAGCTCCCGTCCCGCGCGCTGGCGCTCGCCATCGACATGGTGGTCCAGGTGACGCTGCTGGTCGGCGCGCTCGTCGTGGTGCAGGCGTTCGCGATCGTCAGCGACCCGGCGCTGCTCGCCGCGGTCATGATCGTGTTCATGGTGCTCGTGCTGGTCGGCTATCCGGTGATCTTCGAGACGGCCACCCGGGGGCGCAGCCTCGGCAAGCTGGCGCTGGGCCTTCGGGTCGTGGGCGACGACGGCGGGCCCGAGCGGTTCCGGCAGGCGCTGTTCCGCGGGCTGGCGGGCATGCTGGAGATCTGGGCGTTCACCGGGGCTCCGGCGCTGATCTCCTCGCTGGTCTCGCAGCGGGGCAAGCGGCTGGGCGATGTCTTCGCCGGCACGATCGTGATCGCGGAGCGGGCGCCGCGCGACCTCGGCCACCTCATCGTGATGCCGCCGCCGCTGGCGGCGTGGGCGGCGACGCTGGAGCTGTCGCAGCTCCCCGAGGGGGCGGCGACGGCCGCCCGGCAGTACCTCCTGCGCTGGCACGACCTCGCGCCCGCCGTACGGCACGAGATGGGGGTGCGCATCGCGACGCAGGTGGCGGCGTACGTCTCGCCCGCGGCTCCGGCGGGGGTGCCGCCGCACGCGTACCTGAGCGCCGTGCTGGCCGAGCGGCGGCGGCGCGAGGAGATCCGGCTGGCCCGCGCGGCGGGGCCTTGGGGCCGCCAGGCGGCCGGGCCCGTGGCTCAGGCGCCGCCGGCGGCCGCGTACTCCGGCCCGCCCGCCGCGCCTCCACGGCCCATGACGGGCCCGCAGCCGCCCGCGCCTCCACAGGCTTTTCCGGCCCCGCAGGCTTTTCCGGGCCCGCAGGCTGTCCCGGCCCCGCAGGGCTTCCCGCCTCCGCCGCCCTTCACGCCTGAGCCGCCTTCCGAGGGCCCGCAGCACACGCCCGGCGGGTTCGCCCCACCGCAGTGACCGCCCGCCGGGGAGAGCGCCCTCGTGCGAGGTGGGCGCCCTCCCTCGGCACGGGGCGCCCTACTGTGTCTGCGGGTTGAGCACCTTCAGCCGCTTCCCGGCCGCCGAGGCCGTACGCGGGTCGGTGATGCGCAGCACGTCCAGACCCTTCTGGATGTCGCTGCTGTAGATGTAGCCGTTGTAGTAGTACGCCGACCACGAGCCGCCGAAGTCGCGCGGCGAGAGCGCGCCCCGGTCGAAGTAGGCGATCTCCTGAGGCTTGGCCGCGTCGGTGAAGTCGAAGACCGACACGCCGCCCTGGTACCACGCCTGGACCATGATGTCGCGGCCCTTGGCCGGGATCAGCGAGCCGTTGTGGGCGACGCAGTTCTCGCCGGCGCCCTGGTGGCGCGGGATCTTGTAGTACCCCTGCTTGACGAGCCGGCCGCTCTCGACGGTGTAGATGGCGTCAGCGCCGCGCTGCGGGCCGACGGCCTGGGTGCAGGTGGCACCGAGGCCGCCGCCGAGCTCGTCGGTGAAGACGACCTTGTCACCGGTGGCGTTGAACGTGGCCGAGTGCCAGAACGCGAAGTTGTCGTCGGTCACCCGCGCGGTGACCTTCGGGTGCTCGCGGTCGGAGATGTCCATGAGCACGCCGTCGCCCATGCAGGCGCCCGCGGCGAGGTTCTTCCTGGGGAAGACCGTGATGTCGTGGCAGCCGCTGGTGGGCACGAGAAGCGTCTGCTGCGTCTCGTTGCCGCCGTCGGGGAAGAGCACGGGCTTGGAGACGACCTTGGCGTCCTTCGGACGCTTCAGCGGCACCTTGACGACCGAGATGCCGTCGTGGGGCGGCTTGCAGTGGGGGAAGTCGTTCTGGGGCCCGTACGAGGACACGTACAGGTAGACCGCCTTGCCCTTCTTGTCGGGCACGAGGGTGTTGGTGTGGGAGCCGCAGTCGGTTCTGATGGACTTGATGTACTTCGGGCGGGCCTTGTCGGAGATGTCGAAGATCCGGATGCCCTCCCACGCGGACTTGAAGGCCGGAGACGTCGGCGCCGCCCCGCGGCACGAGTCGCCCTTGACCGGGTCGTCCACCGACAGGAACAGCAGGTCGCCGTGGACCGACACGTCGTTCTGGCCGCCGGGGCAGGTGACGCGGCTCACGACGGCCGGCTTGGCCGGGTTCTTGATGTCGTAGACGGTGAAGCCGTAGTAGTTGCCCTGGTAGGCGTAGCGCCCCTGGAAGGCCAGGTCCGTGCTGAAGGCGTCGGACGCGGTGAAGGGCCCCTGCTTGGGGATGTTGGCCACGTGCGTGATGTTCGGGCTCGTCTTGGCGCCGTCGTCGCGGGCCTGGGCCGGGGATGTCACGAGCCCCAGCACCGCTCCCGTCAGCACGAGGACGCGGCCGATTCTGGACGCCACAGAGGACCTCCTGGTCGGGGATGAAGTCAGCCCCACTATCGCAGGAAAAATCATCTTCTGCGGTGCATCGGTGTTCGGACATGGCGAGGGCCGGCCCGCGGAGGAGGCGGGCCGGCCCCGCGCGCGGGACCGGCCGGTACGACCGGACGGTCACGTCGGTGAGGTCAGCCGGTACGGCGGCCCGTCAGGAGCCGGCCGTACCCGGGAGACAGATCAGTCGTGGCCCCAGCCACCTCCCCGGTAGGACTCCTGGGTCTGGACGTTGAGGCGGTCCGTGCGGACGCGCTCGGCGCCCCTGACGAGCGGGTCGTTGATCTTGATGACGTCGAGCCCCTGGTGGAAGTCCGCCGCGTAGATGTGACCGTTGTAGTAGTACGCCGACCAGACGCCGCCGCCGCTGCCGTCGGCGCGCGGGCCGCGCTCGAAGTAGCCGATCTCCCTGGGCTTGCTGGAGTCGGTGAAGTCCCAGATCGAGACGCCGCCCATGTACCACGCCTGGACCATGATGTCCTTGCCCTTGACCGGGATCAGCGAGCCGTTGTGGGCGACGCAGTTCTCGCTCTCGGCCTGGTAGCGCGGGATCTTGAAGTAGCTCTTGAAGACGAGCCCGCGCCGCGTGATGTCGTAGATGGCGTCGGCGCCCCGGTTCGGGCCGGTGGCCTCGTTGCAGGTGGCCGCGCCGCCGCCGCCGAGCTCGTCGGTGAAGACGACCTTACGGGCGTCGTTGCTGAACGTCGCCGAGTGCCAGAAGGCGAAGTTCGGGTCGGTGACCCGGGCGGTGACCTTCGGGTTCAGCCGGTCCGAGATGTCGAACAGCACGCCGTCACCCATGCAGGCGCCCGCCGCGATGTCCTTCTCCGCGTACGCGGTGATGTCGTGGCAGCCGCTGGTGGGCACGAGCAGGCCCGGCTGGGTCTCGTTGCCGCCGTCGGGGAAGACGACCGGCGTCGCCGCGACCGCCGCGGCGGTCGGGTTGTCCAGCGGCACCTTGATGATGGAGATCTTGTCGTGCGGCGGCTGGCAGTCGGGGAAGTTCGCCGCCGGGCTGTACGACGAGACGTACACGTAGACGTTGCGGTGGCGGTCACGGCCCTTGCCCGGCACGAGCGTCAGGGTGTGGGAGCCGCAGTTCGTCTCGATCGACTTGATGTACTTCGGAGCGGCCTTGTCGCTGATGTCGAAGATGCGGACGCCTTCCCAGGCCTCCTTGTGGTCGGCCGACAGCCCGGTGCTGTTGCAGGAGTCGTCACTGCGCGAGCTGTCCACGGCCCCGAAGAGCAGGTTGCCGTAGACGCTGACGTCCATCTGGCCGCCGGGGCAGACGACGGAGCTGACCGGCTTGGCCTGCTTCGGGTCCCGGACGTCGTAGACGGAGAACCCGCCGTAGTTGCCGACGTACGCGTAACCGCCCTGGAACGCGATGTCGGTGTTGATGGTGCCGGCGATGGGCGCCGGCTTCGGGATGTTGAGCACGTGGGAGACGTTCGGGCTGGTCACCACGGTGTCAGCCGGAGGGATGTCCGCGGCCGAGGCGGGCAGCGCCATCGCGCCTAAGGCGACGGCCGCCGCCGCGGCGACGAGACTCCTTCGCAGGGTGAGCACTCGGAGGCTCCTCTCGGAGGATAAAGCCTATATAAATGACAAAATTCTGACGCGTCTTGTCATCTGTCGCCTAGCGGGCACTATGTCAAGAAATTTGCTCACTTGCCGTATTTACGGGGCGTTGCCGTACCGTCTACAGTGCAACGTCGCAACTACCCGCGGTCAAGGAGGTCGGGTGCGCAGCGCACTCATCGTCGGCGCCTGCGCCTTCCTGCTGGTCACCGGCTGCACGGACGCCCCCGCGGCCGCTCCCCCGGCCCCCACGGTGACCGACACGGCGCCCGTCCTCGCTCCCGGGAAGCCGGGCGAGGAGGCCCGCACGCTGTCGCCGAGCGAGGCGGCCACCGCCGTGCCGCCCCAGCGGGCCAACGCGGCCGACGTCCGCTTCATGCAGAACATGATCATTCATCATCGCCAGGCGCTGGACATGAGCCTGCTGGCCGGTTCCCGGGCCGAGAGCGACACGGTCAAGCGGCTGGCCGGCCGCATCAACGACGTGCAGGGGCCCGAGATCGCGATGATGACGGACTGGCTGAAGGCGGAGGGGCAGCAGGTGCCCGACCACCACGCCGCGCACCAGGGCATGCCGGGGATGGCCACGCCCGAGCAGATGGAGGCCCTGAAAGCGGCCAAGGGAGCCGCCTTCGACCGCCTGTTCGTCCAGCTCATGACCGCCCACCACAAGGGGGCGCTCACGATGTCGGCCGAGGTCCTGACGAAGGGCTCGCACCAGCGGGTCCAGGAGATCGCGGAGGACATCTCGGTCAGCCAGTCCGCCGAGATCCGCCGCATGTCCGCCATCCGCTGACCCCCCACCACCGGCACGCCGCCAGTGGAGGGTCGGGGCCCTGGCGTCAGGAGCCGGCGCGCCAGGAGTGGAGGTACGACTCCTGCTCCTCCGTGAGCGCGTCGATGCCGATGCCCGTGGCCGCCAGCTTGAGCCGGGCCACCTCCTGGTCGATCGACTCGGGCACGTCGTAGACCCCGGGCGCGAGCCCGGAGCGCTCCCCGGTGAGCCAGGCCACCGCCAGGGCCTGCGCCGAGAACGACATGTCCATGACCGCCGCCGGATGCCCCTCCGCGGCCGTCAGGTTCACCAGCCGCCCCTCCGCCAGCAGCAGCAGCCGCCGGCCGTCGGGCAGGACGTACTCGTCGGTGTTGGGCCGTACGCCGCGGTGGACCTCGACGGCCATCTCGTCCAGCGCCCGCACGTCGATCTCCACGTCGAAGTGCCCGGCGTTGGCCAGGATGGCGCCGTCCTTCATGACGGCCAGGTGCTCGGCCCGGATCACGTCGCGGTTGCCCGTCACGGTGATGAACAGGTCACCGGCCGCGGCGGCCTCCATCATGGGCCGCACCTCGTAGCCCTGCAGGATGGCGTCGAGCGCCTTGACCGCGTCGATCTCGGTCACCACCACCCGCGCGCCGAACCCCTTGGCCCGCTCGGCCACGCCCCGCCCGCAGAACCCGAACCCCGCCACCACCACGGTGCGCCCCGCGAGCATGGTGTTGGTGGCCCGCATGATGCCGTCCAGCGTGGACTGCCCCGTGCCGTAGCGGTTGTCGAACATCCGCTTCGTCCGCGTGTCGTTCACCGCCACGACGGGGAACCGCAGCGCGCCCTCCGAGGCCATCTGCCGCAGCCGGATGATCCCCGTGGTCGTCTCCTCGCACCCGCCGCTCACCCCGCCGAGCAGGTCGGTACGCTCGGTGTGCAGGATGTTGACCAGGTCGCAGCCGTCGTCGAGCACCAGGTCGGGGCCGAGGTCGAGGGCCTGGTGGATGTGCCGGTAGTAGGTGGCCCGGTCCACGCCGGCCCGCGCGTGGACCGCGATGCCGTAGCCGCGCAGCGCCTCGGCCACGTCGTCCTGCGTGGACAGCGGGTTGGAGGCGGCCAGCGCGATCTCGGCGCCTCCCGCGCCGAGGGCGCCCATGAGCACCGCGGTCTCGGCGGTGACGTGCAGGCACGCGGCGATCTTCAACCCGTCCAGCGGCCGTTCGGCGCCGAACCGCTCCCCGATCGCCGTCAACACCGGCATCGACCGAGCGGCCCAGGAGATCTGCCGCTCACCACTGTCCGAGAGATCCATGCCTGCCTTTGAGCGAAGAGGACGGCCAAGAACACGCGTCGTCACGGCGAGCTACCCGTGGGCCCTCACGACCGGCCATGACAGACGGAAGGGACGTCGGCGCGTGCGGGTAAGCCGGCCTGCCGTAGAACGAAGAGATCTGAGCAGCGGCCCCGGAGGGAGAGACCCTCCGGAGCCCCGGCACTCACCAAGAAGATCAGTACCGGTAGTGGTCGGGCTTGTAGGGGCCCTCGACGTGGACGCCGATGTAGGCGGCCTGCTCCTTGGTGAGCTCGGTGAGCTTGACGCCGAGGGCGTCGAGGTGGAGGCGGGCGACCTTCTCGTCCAGGTGCTTGGGCAGCGTGTAGACGCCGATCGGGTACTCGCTGGTCTTGGTGAACAGCTCGATCTGCGCGATCACCTGGTTGGTGAACGAGTTGGACATCACGAAGCTCGGGTGGCCGGTGGCGCAGCCGAGGTTCATCAGGCGGCCCTCGGCCAGCACGATGATCGAGTGGCCGTCGGCGAAGACCCACTCGTCGACCTGCGGCTTGATGTTGCGCTTCTCGATGCCCGGCAGCTTGGCGAGGCCGGCCATGTCGATCTCGTTGTCGAAGTGGCCGATGTTGGAGACGATCGCCTGGTGCTTCATCTTCGCCATGTGCTCGGCGGTGATGATGTTGAAGTTGCCCGTGGCGCTGACGAAGATGTCGGCGATGCCGACGACCTCCTCCAGCGTGGTGACCTGGAAGCCGTCCATGGCGGCCTGCAGGGCGCAGATCGGGTCGATCTCGGTGACGATGACGCGGGCGCCTTGGCCGCGCAGCGCGTCGGCGCAGCCCTTGCCGACGTCGCCGTAGCCGCAGACCACGGCCACCTTGCCGCCGATGAGCACGTCGGTGGCGCGGTTGAGGCCGTCGATGACGGAGTGGCGGCAGCCGTACTTGTTGTCGAACTTCGACTTGGTGACCGCGTCGTTGACGTTGATCGCGGGGAACAGCAGCTGGCCGTTCTTGTGCATCTCGTACAGGCGGTGGACGCCGGTGGTGGTCTCCTCGGTGACGCCCTTGATGCTCTCGGCGATCCTGGTCCAGCGCTTGTCGTCGCCGACCGTGCGGGTGAGCAGGTCGATGATGACGTGCCACTCCTCCGGGTCCTCGGCGGTGGCGGCGGGGACGGCGCCGGCCTTCTCGTACTCGGCGCCCTTGTGGACGAGCAGGGTGGCGTCGCCGCCGTCGTCGAGGATCATGTTCGGCGCGTCGCCGTCAGGCCAGGTGAGCGCCTGCTCGGTGCACCACCAGTACTCCTCCAGCGTCTCGCCCTTCCAGGCGAAGACCGGCACGCCCTTGGGGTCGTCGACCGTGCCGTCGGGGCCGACGACGACCGCGGCGGCGGCGTGGTCCTGCGTGGAGAAGATGTTGCAGCTCACCCAGCGCACCTCGGCGCCGAGCGCGACCAGCGTCTCGATGAGGACGGCGGTCTGGATCGTCATGTGCAGGGAGCCCATGATCTTCGCACCGCGGAGGGGCTGCGCGGCCGCGTACTCCTTACGGATCGCCATGAGCCCGGGCATCTCGTGCTCGGCGAGCCTGATCTCCTTGCGGCCGAAGTCGGCAAGTGAAAGGTCGGCGACCTTGAAGTCCATCTGATTCCCCTCGCATCGGGACGGTGTCGCCGACGAGTCTAGGCGTCTTCCCGGCGAGGTCGCATCTCGGCACCACCGAAACTGACGTAAGAATGTAAGGATGCGTATCACGGAGGCCGCACGGCGGCTCGGCATGTCCCCTCGGATGCTGCGCTACCGGGAGGCGCTCGGCCTGCTGCCCCCGGTACGCGAGCAGGGCGCCCACCGGCGGTTCGGGCCGGAGGAGCTCGCGGCCGTGGCCCAGGGCGTCGAGCTGGAGAAACGCTTCGACGTCTCCCCCGCCGAGCTGGCCTTCGCGCTGCGGGTGCTCAGCGAGCCCGCCGTCGCCGCGGCCGTGCGCGACCTCGGCATACGGATCGGACGGATCCCGGTCCCGCGCCGCGCGCTCGACTTCGAGAAGGAGAAGGCGCTGCGACTGCTTCGAACCAGCGCCCCCGCGCATACGTCTAAGAAATCATGAAAGAGCTCCTAGTGGCCACCGTGCTCGCGTTCTCCCCGGCGCAGGCGGCGGGCTTCCCGGCGGCGCACGCCCCGGACTCCGCGGTCCAGGCCGCCCAGGCCGGCCAGGCGGCCGGCAAGCCCCGCGAGGTCAAGGTCTACTTCTCCAAGGGACACGGCATCCCCGGCAAGGTGGTGGCCGTGACCCGTAAGGCGCCGGACCAGGGGGTGGCCAGGTTCGCCGTCCAGCAGCTGATCGCCGGCCCCACCAAGGCCGAGCGGCGGCGCGGGCTGCACTCGGAGCTGACGGGCAAGCTGCGCGGCCGGTCCGTCTGCGGCGCCGACTTCACCGTCGCCATCAAGAAGGGCCTCGCGACGCTGCGCTTCTGCCGCACCGTCGTGGGCGACGGCATCGGCAGCGACGCCCGGGCCCTGCGCACGATCGACAGGACGCTCAAGCAGTTCGACGGCGTGCGCAAGGTGATCAGCCTCGACAAGAAGGGCCGCTGCCTGTTCGACCAGAGCGGGAACGGCAGGTCCTGCCTGACCGGGCACGAGTAGGACTTCCCCGCCGCGGCAGCTTCGGGCAGGTCACCCGGGGGTGCCGGTGGCGGCCGGGGCTTCGCCGCTGGGGGCGTGGAGCTGCTGGGCCAGCCACGGCAGGGCCTGCGGCAGTTCCCTGTTCCAGGTGTTGAAGTTGTGGCCGCCGCTGGGCAGGATCAGCGACGACGCCTGCATGGGCGGCTTGACCGCGGCCAGGAAGGCGAGGGTCGAGCGGTAGTCGCTCTCCCCCTTCCTGCTGCTGGTGACGAGCACGTTGACCGGGGGCGCGGGCAGCTTGGCCAGCCGCCACATCAGGTCGTTGTCGTGCTCGACCGCCTGCTGCCCGCCGAACAGGTCGCCCGTGGTGCCGTCGATGATCGTCCGGTAGTAGCCCGACAGCGACACCGCCGCCGAGAACGCCCGCGGGTGCGTCATGGCGAGCTTGAGCGCGCAGTACCCGCCGGTCGAGCCCCCGAGGATCCCCCAGTACTCCCTGCCCGGCGCCACCCGGTACGCGGTCGTCATGTCCCGCCGCACGTCGTCGGCGAAGAACTTCTGGACCTGGGGCCCGCCCGGGACGTCCACGCACTCCGTGTCGCGCGGCAGCACCACGCTGGGCCGCATCATCACGAGGACCGCGGGGGGCACCTGGTGGCGGCTGATGGCGGTCGCGAGCCGTCCGGGCAGGTCGAGCCTGGTCATCAGGTTGCGCGGGTCACCCGGGTAGCCGGTCAGCGCGAGGATCGCGGGGAAGCGCCGCCGGTGGTCCTTGAGGTAGGCCGAGGGCAGGAACACGTACGCCTGCTCGCTGAGGTGCGTGGTGGGGCCGGGCATGACGACCTGCTCGATCCGCCCGCCGCGCACCGCGTGGCTGTCCAGCACCTGGAGGCCCTTCCCGGCGATCGTGATGGCCGCCGTGCCGGCGTCGGTGCCGAGCAGGTCGTCCCACGAGCCGTAGAAGCCGAAGTAGTTGTTGACCAGCAGCCCGAGCGCCGCAAGGGTCAGGACCTGGTTGCCCGCCAGCACCCCAGCCCGCGCCAGCACGGCGGTCCAGCGCCGTCCGGCCGGTCGTCCGGCCAGCCGGGGCCACATCCACACGGTGGCGACCAGCGCGCCGATCGCCAGCGCGGCCGTCATAAGCTGGAGCGGAAGCGAAGTGAGTCCCACTTCCACAGGCTTACCCGCCACGCCGTAAGACCGTGGTTAACGGGGGGATTATCACCGGCGGCGTTGAATCCGAATGGTGAAGCAGATCTCGCATCCCTGGGTGCCCGCCGTCGCGGGCTACGCGGCGCTGATGGTCGGGCTCCTCGACATGGTCAAGGCCGTGGCCCCCCGCCTGGGCCACAGCGGGATGACCGCGTGGTCGGAGGCGCTGCCCGGGATCGTGACGACCGTCGCCAGGGCGACCTCCCTCGTGGTGGGCATCCTGCTCGTCATGCTCGCGCACGCCCTTCGCCGCAGGAAGGTGCGCGCCTGGCGGGCGGTCGTGGCGCTGCTCCCGGTCAGCGCGATCCTCTCCCTCGTCCATTCCCGTCCCGTCACAGCGGCCATCAGCCTGCTCTTCCTCGTGGCGCTGCTCGCGAACCGCCGCGAGTTCTACGCGCTGTCCGACCCGCGCAGCAGGTGGCGGGCGCTGGGGAACCTGCTCGTGTTCGGCGCCCTCGACCTCGTCCTCGGCTACGTGATCGTCAGCATGCGCCCCCGGGCCGTCGCGGACCATCCCGGCATCCTCGACCGGCTCGAACACGTGGTCCTCGGCCTGGTCGGCATCGAGGGCCCCGTCACCTTCACCGCACCGCGCGTGGGCGACCTGGTCTACTTCTCCCTGCTCGCGCTCGGCACCCTGACCGCCGTCACCACGGTCTACCTGGCCCTGCGCCCCGAACGCCCGGTCGCCGAGCTGACGGACCAGGACGAGAGCCGCCTGCGCGAGCTGCTCGACCGGCACGGCGCCCGCGACTCGCTCGGCTACTTCGCGCTCCGCCGCGACAAGAGCGTGGTCTTCTCCCCCTCCGGCAAGGCGGCGATCGCCTACCGGGTGGTCTCCGGCGTCATGCTGGCCAGCGGCGACCCGATCGGCGACCGGGAGGCGTGGCCGGCGGCGATCAGGGTCTTCATGACCGAGGCGAGGAGGCACGCCTGGGTGCCGGCCGTGATCGGCTGCGGCGAGACGGGCGGCGAGGTGTGGACGCGCGAGGCCGGGTTGTCGGCGCTGGAGATCGGGGACGAGGCGGTGGTGGAGGTCGCCGACTTCACCCTGGAGGGACGGGCGATGCGCAACGTCCGCCAGATGGCCAACCGGACAGAACGGGCGGGTTACACCTGCCTGGTGCGCAGGGTGGGCGACCTCACGGAGGACGAGAAGGAACGGATCAGGGCGGCCTCCGCCTCCTGGCGCGGCGCGGAGACCGAGCGCGGGTTCTCGATGGCGCTCGGCCGCTTCGGCGACCCCGCCGACGGCCGCTGCGTCGTGGTCACCGCGCACAAGGACGGCGAGATCAGGGCCGTGCTGCACTTCGTCCCGTGGGGACCGCGCGGCATCTCGCTCGACCTGATGCGCCGTGACCGCGACGCCGATCCCGGCCTCAACGAGCTGCTGATCGTCAAGACCTTGCAGGCGGCGCCCGCGATGGGCGTCGCCCAGGTCTCGCTCAACTTCGCGATGTTCCGGGCGGCCCTGGCGCGCGGCGAGCGGCTCGGCGCCGGGCCGGTGCTGCGGGCCTGGCGCGGCCTGCTGCTCTTCCTGTCGCAGTGGTTCCAGATCGAGTCGCTCTACCGGTTCAACGCGAAGTTCCGCCCGATCTGGGAGCCGCGCTTCGTCGTCTATCCCCACGCCCGTGACCTGCCGCGCATCGGCGTGTCGGCGCTGCAGGCCGAGGCGTTCATCACCCTCGGCCGGCCGCGTCTCAGGCGCGGGAGCCCGCGCCTGGTCGGGAACGAGGCGGCGCCGCTCGCCTGACCCCCGGCGCCCGCCCCACCGGCCCCTGATGGGGGCCCGCGGGATCAGGCGGTGGTGGTGCGGGAGCGGTCGAGGTCGGGCTCCAGGTAGATGACCCGGGCGATCGGCACGGCCTCGCGGATGCGCCGTTCGGCCTCGTCGATGCCCCGCGCGACCTCCGAGGCGGTGTCGTTGTGCGCGACCGCGATCTTGGCCGCCACCAGCAGCTCCTCCGGCCCGAGGTGCAGGGTCCGCATGTGGATCACCCGCTCGACCTCGTCGGCGGCCTCCAGCGCGGCGCAGATCTGGCGCTCCATCTCCGGGGTGGCGCTCTCGCCCAGCAGCAGCGACTTCGTCTCGACCGCCAGGATGACCGCGATCACCGCGAGCAGCAGGCCGATCATGATCGTGCCGATGGCGTCCCAGACGGGGTTGCCGGTGATGACCGCCATCGCGACGCCGAACAGCGCGAAGATCAGGCCGAGCAGCGCGCCGAGGTCCTCCAGCAGGATGACCGGCAGCTCGGGCGACTTGGAGCGGCGGATGAACGAGAACCACGACTGCTGCCCGCGCAGCGGGGCCGCCTCACGGATGGCCGTGCGGAACGAGAAGCCCTCCGCGATGATCGCGAAGATCAGCACGGCGAACGCCCAGATGGGCGACTCCACCCCCTCATCGGAGGAGAGCTTGTGGATGCCCTCGTACAGGGAGAACACCGCGCCGATCGTGAACAGCACCACGGCCACCACGAACGCGTAGAAGTAGCGCTCGCGGCCGTAGCCGAACGGGTGCTCCCGGGTCTGCCCGCGCCGCGCCCGCTTGCCGCCGATCAGCAGCAGCAACTGGTTGCCCGAGTCGGCAACCGAGTGGATGCCCTCGGCCAGCATCGACGACGAGCCGGTGAAGAACGCGGCCACGAACTTCGACGCGGCGATGGCCAGGTTGGCCATCAGGGCCGCGATGATTGCTTTCGTACCGCCGCTCGCGCTCACCGGTCTGCTCCACTCGTAAAGATCATGTACTCATTGCCCCGGAAAGGGGATCCTATTCCGCAATCCTGGCCTTCAGCTCCGTGATGGCCGACACCGGGGTCGGGTCGATGCCGTACCCGAGGGCGAGGTAGACACTCGCGTAGTCGGCGAGCCCGATGAGCGAGGCCATCCGGACCAGCGGATGCTCCCCCTCGGCGGCCAGCTCGCTGACCGGCACGTCGCGCTCGTGGGCCAGCCGCGCCGACGCCTCGCGGCGGCGCGTCACCTGGGGATGCTCCTCGGTGTCGCGCACCAGCACCAGGCGCAGCCCGCGGCCCGGCTCGTCGGCGAAGATGTCGCGCTGGGCGAACGGGCCGTCGAAGGCCACGACCTGGTTGTGGTTGGCCTCGGGCAGCTCGCCGAAGACCGCGGGGTACTTCGCGTTCTCGTTGAGCTGGCAGGCCAGCCGGTAGCCGGCGACCGCGGCGAGCGGGGAGGTGCCCCAGATCATCGGCACGCTCTCGGCCAGCTCCATGGCCAGCGTCTTGCCCGGGTTGATGAACGACTCGCTGGAGGGCCGGCACCGGTGGGCGATGTCCTCCAGTGTCTTGGCCACCTCCTCGAACAGCGCCGCCTCGGCCGTGACCAGGCCGAGCGAGGCCGCGGCCACGATCAGCGGGACGGTCAGCAGCCAGACGTTCGCGCGCGGCTGGCCGGCCGCGGGCACCGGCACGAACGGCGCGGACGCCTGCCGGGCGATCGCCTCCAGCGGCGATCCCGCGCTGCCCACCGCGAGCAGCTGGCAGCCGCGCCGCACGGCCTCCGTGGCCGCGGACAGCGTCTCCTCGGTACGGCCCGAGCAGGAGACGGCGATCACCAGGTCAGCGGCGCCCACCCAGCCCGGGAGCTGGTAGGAGCGCACGGTGACGATCGGCAGCGGGACGCCCCGGCCGCACACGGCGGCGAGGATGTCGCCCGCGATGGCCGAGCCGCCCATGCCCACGACCACGACGGCGCGCGGCCGGGACTGCCCGGCCAGGCCGGGCAGACCCGCCTCGACGGCGACGCGATACCCGGTGCGCACCTGGGCCGCGGACGCGGCGACCGCGAGCAGCATGCCGCCCGGGTCGCCGTCGGTCAGGTGCTGCTGGTCGTCGAGCCGGGCGGGCTCCCAGTTCACGGCTTCCTGGCCTCGTCGACGAGGAGCACCGGGATGTCGTCGCGCACCGGGTAGACCAGGCCGCATCCGGTGCAGGCGAGCTCCCCGGCCTCGTCGCCGGCCCCGCCCTCGGGGCGCAGGGCGGACTTGCACGCCGGGCAGGCCAGGATCTCCAGCAGCCAGTCGTCGATCTTCACTCGGACACCCTTCTTACGACGGCGAGCACCTCGTCGGTGACCGCCTTCATCGTGGTCTCGTCGGCCGCCTCGGCGTTGAGCCTGAGCAGCGGCTCGGTGTTGGACGCGCGCAGGTTGAACCACCAGCCGGACCCGGTGACGGTCAGCCCGTCGAGCTCGTCGAACTCGCCCCTGCCCGCGAACTCCTCGCGTACCCGGAGCAGCGCGGCGCCCTGGTCGGCGACCGTGCTGTTGATCTCGCCGGAGGCGTGGTAGCGGGAGTAGGCCCCGACCACCTCGGACAGCGGCCGGTCCTGCTCGCCGAGCGCGGCGAGCACGTGCAGCGCGGCCAGCATGCCGGAGTCGGCGTACCAGAAGTCGCGGAAGTAGTAGTGGGCGGAGTGCTCGCCGCCGAAGACCGCGCCGGTGCGCGCCATCTCGGCCTTGATGAACGAGTGGCCCACGCGGGTGCGCACCGGCCGCCCGCCCTGCTCGCGGACGATCTCGGGGACACCGAGGGACGTGATGAGGTTGTGGATGATCACGGCGCCGGGGTGCTTGGCCAGCTCGCGGGTGGCGACCAGCGCGGTCACCGCCGACGGGGAGACGGACTCGCCCCGCTCGTCCACGACCCAGCAGCGGTCGGCGTCGCCGTCGAAGGCCAGGCCGAGGTCTGCGCCGCTGTCGACGACCGCGCGCTGCAGGTCGCGCAGGTTGGCCGGCTCCAGGGGGTTGGCCTCGTGGTTGGGGAAGGTGCCGTCGAGCTCGAAGTAGAGGGGCACCGTCTCGATCGGCAGGCCGTCGAGGACGGCGGGCACCGTGTGGCCGCCCATGCCGTTGCCCGCGTCGACGACCACCTTGAGCGGCCGGATCCCGGACAGGTCGACGAGGGTGCGCAGGTGGCCCGCGTAGCCCTGGAGCAGGTCCTTCTCGATCAGCGCCCCGGCCGGGCCGCCGCCGGCGAGCGCGCCGCCCGCGGCCAGCAGCTCGGCGGCCCGGTCGCGGATCTCGGTCAGGCCCGTGTCGCCGCCGATCGGCACCGCGCCCGCGCGGCACATCTTCATGCCGTTGTAGCGGGCCGGGTTGTGGCTGGCGGTGAACATCACGCCGGGCAGCCCGAGGCTGCCGCTGGCGTAGTACAGCAGGTCGGTGGACCCGAGCCCGGCGTAGACCACGTCCACGCCGCGCGAGCGCGCGCCCCGCACGAACGCCGCGCTCAACGGCACGGACGAGTCGCGCATGTCATGGGCGACCACGGCCGACTCCGCCCCGGTCACCTCCGCGAACGCCGCCCCCACGGCTTCCGCCGCCGGCTCGTCCAGCTCGTCGGGCACCACTCCGCGTACGTCGTAAGCTTTGAAGATCTTGGCGAGATCGCCCACTCTCCAGCTCCGCCCCTAGGTCTGCTACGTCTGGACGAGCCTACCGGTCACGGTGCTGCTGGGCGGAACGAAGAACCCGCAGATGCCCGCGGCGGCCGACCTCGACACCCTGGCCGACCGGCTCGCCGCCGCCGGGGGTGGGCCGGGCGGCCTCGCGCACGGCGTTGGCCAGCGCCTCCAGGTCGTCGGAGCTGGGCGAGGCGCCGTCCGTCGGCAGGCGCACCACCTCCCAGCCACGGGGAGCGGTCAGCCGCTCGGCGTGTTCGGCGCACAGGTCGTAGCAGTGTGGCTCCGCGTACGTCGCCAGGGGGCCGAGAACAGCGGTCGAGTCGGCGTATACGTACGTGAGCGTGAAGACGGCAGGCTGGCTGCAAGCGGTGCGGGAACAGCGGCGGACGGGGCTCACGGAGGGACCGTATCCGGTAAGGGGGCGGGGCGCCACTATCTGAGCGCTCTTAACGAGCGTGTCGCCACAATTCGGACAGCGTTCGCAGCGTTCGGACAGCTGTCGCAGCGTTTCCACCCACATGCACCGATGGCCGCCGTCCTCGGCGCCGGGGCCGGGCCCCCTTAGACTTGCCGTGTGACACATGAGCGGCGTCCGAGACGGCGTGATCGGCACGGTCGCGGTCTGCGTGGTCCGCTGGCGCCCTCCCACGTGCCCATCGCGCGCTCGCGCAGCGAGCGGTTCGACGACCTGGTGCTCGACGCGGTCGACCGCCTGCGCCCGCAGTGGGGCAAGCAGCTCTCGGCGGTGGAGTTCGCGGTGGAGGACGTGCCTCCGCTGAGCGAACTGGGCGACGGGCCCGCCACGGGCGCCGACCCCGTGCCGTTCGGCCGGGCCGAGGTGGCCAAGGGCGCCGACCCGGCGTCGATCGTGCTCTACCGCCGCCCGCTGGAGGCGCGCGCCCGCGACCGCGAGACGCTCGGGGCGCTCGTCCACGACACGGTCGTGGAGCAGGTCGCCACGCTGCTCGGCCTGTCGCCGGAGACCGTCGATCCCGGCTACGACGACCGCCGCTGACCGGCCCGCCCCTTCCGAGAACGGGCTTCACGCATGAGAAAGGGCCACGCGGTGCTCCGCGTGACCCTTTCGGCAGATATCTCTAAACGGCCTGGCGCTTGATCCTTCTGCGCTCCCGCTCGGACAGCCCACCCCAGATGCCGAACCGCTCATCGTGCTCAAGCGCATATTCCAGACACTCAGCACGTACTTCGCAGGATCGGCAGACCTTCTTGGCCTCTCGGGTGGAGCCGCCTTTTTCCGGGAAGAACGCCTCAGGATCAGTCTGCGCGCACAGTGCGCGCTCCTGCCATCCGAGTTCTTCAGCGTCAAGCTGATCCTGTGCGATGACCAGATCGGTCACTGCACACCTCCCTGCCGCCCGCCCGCAATGGAGCCCCCCATGAACGCCTCCCTTATTACCCACCCACGGGAAGGCGTAACAACATGGTTGTAATTACACGCGTGTGCTGTACGTGACGTCAAGCGGCATGCCGGTATCCGGGGAAAGGCCAGCTCTCGCCCCGGTGTGCATGGCATGTGATGTTCGCACCTGACCCATCGCCACGTGATCCATGGCGTTGGCCTGGCGTGTTCAACGCTGTCAGCGGTCGGAACCGTACCAGGGCGGTATAGAGCCCCGGCCCGTGGCCCACCTACTCTCTAGCCGTGCTTTGCCGGTTCGTTACCTGCGTGGCTCGTTGGGGGTATATATGGCTGTGGGGTCGATCGGGTCGTCGCCGTCGCGCGACCGGTCGGCACCGCCCGTTCCGTAGGGCTGCTGCGGCTGCTGGTCGAGCCGGACCGTCGACTCGGGGTTGCCCTGCGGCCAGCCCTGCGAGGGCGGCTGCTGCTGGTAGGGCTGCGGCTCGTAGTGCGACGGCTGCGGCTCGTACCCCTGCCCGGCGGGCTGCTGGGCGTGCTGGCCGTAGCCCTGCTGCTGCGGGGCCGCTCCGGTCTGCTGCTGGGGGTTCCCGTACAGCGCGTCGTACGGCCCGGGCTGCTGCTGCGGGCTCGCGTATCCGGGGTGCTGACCCGTGGCCTGGCCCGAGTGCTGGCCAGAGTGTTGATACGTCTCGGCCTGCTGGTAGGCGTCGAGGAGTTGCTGCGAGCGCGGGTCGACGGGCGGGTCCGGCTCCTGGTAGGCGGACTGGGCGTACTCGTGGCCGGAGTAGCCGGTGAACGGCTGGCCGCCCTGCGCGTCGTAGGCGGGGCGCGGCTCCTGGCCGGCCGGGGGGTACGGCACGCTCGGGGAGGTCTCGCCGGAGGCGTAGACGGGGTCGGCCGGGCTGTTGAAGGCGTTCGGCTGCTGAGCCGGCGGCTGGTACGCGGCCCCGGGGTCGTGGGACGGGGTGTAGGGCGCCGCGGGCTGGACGCCGCTGGGGGGCTGCGGCGTGTACGGCGTGTACGGGGCGCCGCCCTGGGGGTCCGTGGCGTAGGGGTTCGCCTGGGAGTCGGGCGCCGGGGCGTAGACGTCGGGCTGGGAGTGGGTGGGGGTGTAGCCTCCGGGCCGCGCGTCGGCCGGGGTGTAGCCGCCGCCCGGCTGGGAGTCGGCCGGGGTGTACGGGGTCAGCGGGGTGTCCAGCGTCGGGTAGGTGCCGGGACCCGGGTCGGCCGCGGAGTAGACGTTCGGCGAGGAGTCCAGGGAGTCGAGGGAGGAGTACGCGCTCGACTGGCCGTAGGCGCCGGGGTGGCTGTCGGCGGGGACGTACGGCGCGGGCTGGTACTCGGTCTGCTGGTGGTCGCTCTGCTGCTGGTAGCCGCCGCCGGGCGCGGTGTCGGCCGGGGTGTAGTCGGCCGTGGTGTACGAGGGCTGGGCCGGGGCGGGGCGGGCGTAGCTCTGCTGGCCGGACTGCGGGGGGAACGCCTGGGTGGGGCTGGTCTGGCCGAAGCCCTCGGGCTCCGCGGGCCTGCCGTACGGGTCCTGCTGCGGGCTCTGCCCGGCGGGGGCGCCGTGCTGGCCGGTCTGCGCGGCCTGTCCGTAGGCGGGCTGCTGGTCGGACTGGCCGTAACCCGGCTGGTGGTCCGGCTGTCCGCCGAACGGCTGCTGCTGATGGTCCGGCCGGCTTCCGAACGGCTGCTGGTCGGGCGTGGCGAAGCCAGGGTGGGGCTGGCCGTATCCGGGCTGCTGGTGGGCGTCGGGCTGGCCGAAGGGCGCGCCGGGCTGCCCGAACGGCTGCTGGTCACCCTGCGCGTACGCGGGCTGCTGCTGCTCGCCCTGTCCGTAGGCCGGCTGCTGGTCGCCCTGCCCGAAAGCGTTTCCAGGGTCGCCCTGCCCGAAGGGGTGCCCGGGGTCGGCCTGGCCGAACGAGGCGCCGGGGTCGGCCTGGCCGTAGGCGGGCTGCTGGTCCGGCTGGGCGAAGCCCTGGTCGGGGTGGCCCTGTCGGCGGGAGTCGGAGTCGGCCGTGCTGTCGCCCGGGGCGGCGGGGAGCGCGGCGCGGGGCTGGGGGGCGGGCTGCTGCGGGCTCTGCGGCTGCTGGTAGGGGTCCTGCGGGCCGTGGGGGCCGTCGTCGGGCCGGCCGAAGCCGTGCTGCTGCCCGTACGGGGGCTGCCCGCCGTACGGGCCGGGCCGGCCCTGCGGGTCGGGGACGTATCCGGGGCCGAACGCGTCGGCGCCGCTGCCGTGGACCGGGTTGCCGTACGGCGTCGCCCCGAAGCCGGGATGCGGGCCCTGGCCGGCGGAGTTCGCGGCCATGGCCTGCGGCAGCAGGTAGGCGAGGGCGATGGCCGTCAGGCCGAGCAGCGGCACGCCGGAGAGCAGGAACTCCACCGTGAGGCGGGCGCCGCCGCCGGAGAGGAGCCCGAGCAGCAGCGCGAGCGCGCCGAACAGCGCCGCGAGGCCGAGTGCGCCGGTCGCGCCGAGGATGATCGGCCGTGCCTTGGACGACGGCGGCCCGAACCGGGTGACGAACAGGACGGAGCCGAGGAGCAGGGCCACGGTGACGGGGCTGGTGAGGCTGGAGAAGTTCGAGAAGGCGCGGTCCATCAGGGACGAGCCGCCGCCGTACGGGGTCGTCGTGCCGATCAGCACCCGGCCGACGGACAGCAGGACGTCGATCGCGCCCGCGGCCAGCATCAGCCAGGCGGCCGGCTCCCTCAGCCGCGCTGCGTCAAGTTTGTTCACGACTACTCCCATCGGACCCTTTAGCCCGAAGGGAGTTTGCCACATCACCGCCATGGGCGGCGGGTAACACACCAACCACTTATCCCCCAAAAGCCCCACATCGCCCGCTATGCCGCGTTTTTCGGAGAGTTGCGGATCGGCAACACCGAGGCCGTCTCGGGTGTGTCGGAGGCCGGTGGAAGACTGGTCGGCATGCACATCGTGTCCCTCGCCGGCGGCATCGGCGGCGCCCGTTTCCTGCGCGGACTGCGCGAGACCGCGCCCGACGCCCGGATCACCGTGATCGGCAACACCGGTGACGACATCACCCTCTTCGGCCTGCGGGTCTGCCCCGACCTCGACACGGTCATGTACACCCTCGGCGGCGGCATCAACGAGGAGCAGGGCTGGGGCCGGACCAAGGAGACCCACGTCGTCAAGGAGGAGCTGGCCGCCTACGGCGTCGAACCGCAGTGGTTCGGCCTCGGCGACCGCGACTTCGCCACCCACATCGTCCGCTCCCAGATGCTGGAGGCCGGCTTCCCGCTCTCACAGATCACGCGGGCGCTGTGCGCACGCTGGCAGCCGGGCGTGGAGCTGCTGCCGATGAGCGACGACCGCTGCGAGACGCACGTCGTCATCACCGACGAGCGCGGCCGGCGCGCCGTCCACTTCCAGGAGTGGTGGGTACGGCTGCGCGCCTCGGTGCCCGCCGAGTCGATCGCGCTGGTCGGCGTGGACAGCGCCAAGCCCGCCCCCGGCGTGCTGGACGCCATCGAGGAGGCCGACGTGGTGATCCTGCCGCCGTCCAACCCGGTGGTCAGCATCGGCACGATCCTCCAGGTGCCCGGCATCCGCGAGGCGCTGCTGCCCAAGACGGTCGTGGGCGTCTCCCCCATCATCGGCGGCGCCCCGGTGCGCGGCATGGCCGACGCCTGCCTCACGGCGATCGGCGTCGAGACGTCGGCGCAGGCGGTGCTCGACCTGTACGGCGCGGAGCTCGTCGACGGCTGGCTGGTGGCGCCCGAGGACGCGGACGTCCGGCTGGACGGCGTGCGCGTCGTCGCCCGACCCATCCTCATGCGCGACCCCGGCACCGGCGCCGACGTGGCGGCCGACATCGCCCGCGGCGCGCTCGACCTGGCCCTGGAGCTGGCCCGATGACCGCCGGGCCGATCGAGGTCATCCCCGTCGCCGGCCTCGGCGAGGTCCGGCCGGGCGACGACCTGGCGCTCCTCCTGTCCGGCGCGGACCTGCGCGACGGCGACATCGTCGTCATCACCTCCAAGATCGTCAGCAAGGCCGAGGGGCGGGTGCGCCGGGCCCCCGACCGCACGGCCGCCATCGAGGAGGAGACGGCCCGGGTCGTCGCCAGGCGCGGCGACACCGTGATCTCCCAGACCCGCCACGGGTTCGTGATGGCCGCGGCCGGCGTCGACGCCTCCAACACCGAGCCGGGCACCGTCCTGCTCCTGCCGGAGGACGCCGACGCCTCCGCCCGCCGCGTCCGGGCCGGGCTCGGGGCCCGGGTCGGCGTGATCGTCTCCGACACGTTCGGCCGGCCTTGGCGCAACGGCCTGACCGACCTGGCCGTCGGCGCCGCCGGCGTCGTCCCGCTGGAGGACTTCCGCGGCGGCGCCGACACCCACGGCAACCCGCTGAACGCCACGGTCACCGCGCTCGCCGACGAGATCGCCTCGGCCGCCGAGCTGGTCAAGGGCAAGCTGGCGGGCGTGCCGGTCGCGATCGTGCGCGGACTCGGGCACCTCGTCACGGACGACGACGGGCCCGGCGTGCGCCCGCTGATCCGGCCGGCCGACGACGACCTGTTCCGGTACGGGTCGCGGGACGTGGTGTTCGCCCGCCGGACGATCCGCGCGTTCTCGGACGAGCCGGTGGACCCGGCCGCGGTGCGGCGGGCCGTCGCCGCGGGCATCGCCGCGCCGGCGCCGCACCACACGACGCCGTGGCGGTTCGTGCTGGTGGAGTCGGCCGCGACGCGGCTGAAGCTGGTCGACGCGATGCGCGAGGCGTGGATCGCGGACCTGCGCGGCGACGGCTTCACCGAGGAGTCGATCGCCAAGCGGGTCAGGCGGGGAGACGTGCTGCGCAACGCGCCGTACCTCGTGGTGCCTTGCCTGGTGATGGAGGGCTCCCACACCTACCGCGACGACCGGCGCAACGCCTCGGAGCGGGAGATGTTCGTGGTGGCGATGGGCGCCGGGGTGGAGAACCTCCTCATCCAGCTCGCGGTCGAGGGGCTGGGGTCGGCGTGGGTGTCGTCCACGATGTTCTGCCGTCCGGTCGTGCGCGAGGTGCTGGACCTGCCGGAGACGTGGGACCCGATGGGCTGCGTCGCCGTGGGCCACGCCGCCGAACCACCCCGTGACCGGGCCCCGCGCGACCCGGCGGACTTCGTCGTCACCCGTTGACGGCCTGACAGGGCATGTCAGGGGGCATTTACCGTTAGGAAAGTTTCCTTTACATTTGGGGCAACCCCCCAGGTAAAGGAGCACTTCAATGCGAAGGACGCTCACGTTAGTCACCGTGGCGGTGATCACGATCGCCGCCACGGTGTTCGTGGCCGAGCCCGCCATGGCCCACGGGTACGTCGACTCGCCGCCGAGCCGCCAGGCGTTCTGCGCCCGCGGCCAGGTGGCGGGCTGCGGCGACATCATCTACGAGCCGCAGAGCGTCGAGGGCCCGAAGGGGCTGCGCACCTGCCACGCCGGCGTCGCCCGGTTCGCGCAGCTCAGCGACGAGAGCAAGCCGTGGCCCGCGACCTCGGTCGGCACCAGTGTGACGTTCACCTGGACGTTCACCGCCCGGCACGCCACCAGCTCCTACGAGTACTACATCGGCGGCACCAAGGTGGCCTCGTTCAGCGGCAACGGCCAGCAGCCACCCGCGACGGTCTCCCACACGGTGAACCTCTCGGGCTGGTCCGGCAGGCAGAAGGTCCTGGCGATCTGGAACATCTCCGACACCGCCAACGCCTTCTACTCCTGCGTCGACCTCCAGATCGGCGGCGGTGGCGGCAACCCGACGCCCACCCCCACGCCGACCGTCACGCCCACCCCCACACCGACGCCCACCTCCAACCCCGGCGGCACGTGGAAGGCGGGCACCGCCTACGCCGTGGGCGCGGTGGTGACCTACGGCGGCGCGTCCTACCGGTGCGTCCAGGCGCACACCGCGATCGCCGGCTGGGAGCCGCCCAACGTCCCCGCGCTGTGGCAGCGCGTCTGATCCACCCGTCCCTCCCATGGCCAGGCGCCGCCCCGCGCACCCGGGGCGGCGCCTCCCTGTATCCGGCTCAGGGGGTCTGCTTGCAGGTGGGGTGGCACAGGCGGCGGGCCAGCGCGGCGAGGAAGACGTCGATGATCTCTCCCGGCTCCCGCGCCACGTGCAGCGACCCGTTCGTCGCGGCCGTGATCCGGCCGAGGCTGTCGCGGTCCGCGCCCGCGCCGAACGCGATGACGACGATCTGCACGGGCCGGTCCGGCCGCCACTCGTCCTGGAGCTTGTCCACCAGTTCCTGGAGCGTCGTGCCCCGCCCGTCGTCCTTCCCGGAGGTGATCACGAGGAGCGTGTTGTTCATCTCCTCGCGGTACTCCCGGGTCACCTCGCGGAACCCGGCGAGGATCCCGTCGTAGAGCGAGCTGTCGCGGTCGGGATGCGCGGTGATCGTGCTGGTCAGCTCGTCGAGCACGCTGCGCCGGATCACCTGTCCGCTGTCGGGCTTCGTGATCGGCCCGAGCGAGACGCGCTCCTGGTAGCCCTTGGCCCCGCCCAGCCCCTCGGCGAACTCCCACATGCCCATGTGCGTCGAGTCGGGGAACAGCCGCAGCCCGATCTTGGCGGCCTGGAGGGCGATGCCGACCCGGGTGGTGTCCTTGACCCGCTCGGCCATGTGCTTGGAGGTGTCGGCCAGCACGAGGATGTTGGTCGGCGGGGCGAGCCTGCTCCACGCCTGCAGCGCGTCGTCGATGTCCTCCGGCGACACCGACGGCCGCGTCATCGGCGTCTCGGCCGGCACCTGCGGACCGGGCGAGACGGGCCCGCGCACGCCGTCGCCGGACCAGAACCCGGCCCGCCGCACGAGGTCCTGGGCCTCCTCGCCGCGCAGCCAGTCGGCGAAGACCTTCGACGCCTCGGCCACGTCCGGATCGGTCGCGGTCACCACGTACGGGTAGTCGAGGATGATCGTGCCCTCGCGCGGGCGCAGCGCGACGACCGGGTCGGCCGACGACGCCCGCCGGTTGTGCTCCCACACCGACTGCTCGGGCACGATGACGACCGGCCGCTTCCAGAACGCGCGGTCGTCCACGGCGGCCATCATCGTGCGGTAGTCGGGGGCGGAGCCGGCCTGCGCCCAGCGCACGAACGCCGTGAGCGCCTTGTCCGCCTCCGGCCCGGTGCCCACCACGTCCCGGGCCGCCGCCACGGTGGCGATGCCCGCGCCGACCAGCGACGGGTCGGGCACGCGTACGACGTCCGGCTCCTGCTCGGTCGGCAGCAGCCGCCCGCGCACGGTCGCGGGGAAGACCATCCGCCAGTTCATCTGGGTGCCGCCGACGGAGAAGGTCCGCGCGAGCGAGGACCGGGTGGCGAAGACCAGCGGCGAGGTCGCCACCACGCTCTCCCCCGCGGGCAGCCCGCTCGCGCCCTGCTTGCGGGCCAGCCGGATCCAGGCCGAGGAGTCGGCGATCCAGCCGTCCGGCCGCTGGCGCAGCACGCCGGCCCGGTCGCCGATCAGCGTGCGCAGCACGGTGGCCGGCGGCTGCTCGGTGACCTGGACGAGCACGCACCGGCCACCCGAGGCGGTCTTCGTCTCGTTGAACCGGGAGGCCGCCTCCATCGCCGCGGGAGCCACGTCCACCGCCGCGGCGACGTTGACCAGAACAGGCTCTCGTGTGGCGCAGAGCGCCCCGCCGCCGCCCAGGAGCACCACGAGCGTGCCCGCGACGAGGACCACGGCGGTGACCCCCGCCAGCAACCCTCGCCGGAGTGCCTTCCTCCGCCGCAGCTCAGTGCTTAACGCGGCGCGGTGTCGACCCAACCGCACGGTGAACCTCTCTCCAGGGGAGTGACGATTCTCCCAGCGCCTCCGGGGCGAGACGCAAGTGCAATCTAGAACATGTTATATCTCCGCCACAGGCAAGACCCGGCGCACACTCGTGCAGACACCGTCACTCGCGAGCGAGGCGGCCAGGCGCTCCTCCCCCGGCACGCCGTACTCGGTGGTCCGCTGCCGGACCGGCCGCCCGGTCGCGCCCGCCATCGCGCGCAGCTCGCTGATCGTCTTGTACGAGCCGTTCTCCGAGCCGGCCATGCGGCTGATCGTCTCCTCCATGAGGGTGCCGCCGAGGTCGTTGACGCCCCCGTCGAGCACCTCGCGGCACAGGTCGTCGCCGAGCTTGACCCACGAGCACTGGATGTTGGAGATGGCGCCGTGCAGCAGGATCCTGGCCAGCGCGTGGACGGCGCGGTTCTCCCGCGCGGTGGGGCCCGGCCGGGCGATGCCCGCGAGGTAGATGGGCGCGCTGGTGTGGACGAACGGCAGCAGCACGAACTCCGAGAAGCCGCCGGTCTCCTCCTGGAGCCGCCTGATCAGCTTGATGTGCCGGACCCAGTGCCGGTGGGTGTCCACGTGGCCGTACATCATCGTGGACGTCGTCGGGATGCCCACGCGGTGGGCCGTGGTGATGACCTCGATCCACTCGGCGGTGGGCAGCTTGCCCTTGGTGAGCACCCAGCGGACGTCGTCGTCGAGAATCTCCGCGGCGGTGCCCGGCAAGGAGTCGACCCCGGCCTCCTTGGCGGCGTGCAGCCACTCCTCGATCGACAGGTCGGCCCGGCTGGCGCCGTTGACGACCTCCATCGGGGAGAACGCGTGGACGTGCATGTCCGGCGTGCGCTCCTTGACCGCCCTGGCCAGGTCGAAGTACGCGGTGCCGGGCATGTCGGGGTGGATGCCGCCCTGCATGCACACCTCGGTGGCGCCCGCGAGCCACGCCTCCTCCGCCCGGTCGGCGACCTGGGCGAGGCTCAGGGTGAACGCGTCGGCGTCGGTGCGGCGCTGGGCGAACGCGCAGAACCGGCAGCCGGTGTAGCAGACGTTGGTGAAGTTGATGTTCCGGTTGACCACGTACGTGACGTCGTCGCCCACGGTCCGGCGGCGCAGGTCGTCGGCGATGGCGGCCAGCTCGTCGAGGGCCTCGCCGTCGGCCGACAGCAGCGCCACGGCCTCGTCCTCGCTGAGGCCGGCCGGGTCCCGCTCGGCCTGGCGCAGCGCCTGCCGGACGTCGGACGGGGTGCCGGCGCCGGATCCCGCCCCGGCCGTCGCCGCCGGCCCGGTCGCGGCGGCCGGGTCGAGGCGGTCGCGCAGGGCCTCCCAGTCGCCGTAGACGTGGTCGAAGTCGTCGCGCCGGTCGTGGGTGCGGCCCGTGGTGTCCACCTCGACGTGCAGGTCCACCCGGCCCGACGAGGCGAAACCGCCGTCCGGCTCCTGCCACGGCAGCCCGCGCGGCGTCACGTCCTCGCGGGCCAGACCGGTCTCCGGGTCCGCCAGCGCCTGGACGTGGGCGAACAGCCGGGGGTCCAGCCACGGCTCCCCCGCCAGCACGTACTCCGGGTAGATGGTCAGCCGCTCGCGCAGGCGGAACCCGGCGTCGGCCGTGCGGGCCGCGAGCGCGTCGATCTGCGGCCACGGCCGCTCCGGGTTGACGTGGTCCGGGGTCAGCGGCGACACGCCGCCCCAGTCGTCGATGCCGGCCCGGATCATCAGCTCGTACTCGGCGTCGACGAGGTTCGGCGGGGCCTGGAGGCGCATGCGCGGGCCCAGCACCAGCCGGGCGACCGCGATCGTGGCGGCCAGTTCCTCCAGGTCGGCGTCGGGCAGGCCGCGCATCGCCGTGTCCGGCTTGGCGCGGAAGTTCTGCACGATCACCTCCTGCACGCCGCCGTACTCGCGGGCCACCCTCCGGATCGCGAAGATCGACTCGGCCCGGTCCTCGATCGTCTCACCGATGCCGATGAGGATGCCCGTGGTGAACGGGACGTTGGAGCGCCCGGCGTCCTCCAGCACGCGCAGCCGCACGGCGGGGTCCTTGTCGGGCGAGCCGTAGTGCGGCTGCCCCTTCTCCTCGAACAGCCGCCGCGAGGTGGTCTCCAGCATCATGCCCATCGACGGGGCCACCGGCTTGAGCCGCTGGAGGTCGCGCCAGCCGAGCACCCCGGGGTTGAGGTGCGGGAGCAGCCCGGTCTCCTCCAGGACCCGCACCGCCATGGCCCGCACGTACGACAGCGTGTCGTCGTAGCCGTGGGCGTCCAGCCACTCGCGCGCCTGCCGCCAGCGGTCCTCGGGGCGGTCGCCCAGCGTGAACAGCGCCTCCTTGCAGCCCATCGCCGCGCCCTGCCGGGCGATCTCCAGGACCTCGTCGGGCCCGAGGAACGCCGCGGGCAGCCTGTGCGGCGCTGTCGCGAACGTGCAGTAACCGCATTTGTCACGACACAGCCTGGTCAGCGGGATGAACACCTTGCGGCTGTAGGTGATCACGCCTTCCCTGCCCACCGCCGCGAGCCCGGCGTCCCGTACCCGGGAGGCGTGCTCCAGCAGTGTGTCGAGGTGCTCGCCGCGGGCGTGCAGCAGCACGGCGGCCTCGGTGACGTCGAGGGACTTGCCGTCACGGGCGCGGGCGAGCGCGCGGCGCAGCGCGCTGTCACTGACCAGACTCATACGAGGCACACTACGAGCCCTGAGTTCACGCCCCGCACCCAGGCCCCCGAGAGCAGGCGCGTCGAGACGGACACCTCGGGAGGGGACGTCCGCGAAAAACGGCTCGGGAGGGGCGTCTCGGGAGGGGGCGTCTCGCGAGGGGGCGTCTCGGGAGGGGTCAGAAGGAGCGGTAGTCGCGGGCGGGCATCCTGGGGCCGCGCGCGGGCGGGCGCAGGCCCGTGAGCATGACGAGGACGGAAGCCCGGTGCCGGTGCCCGGCGTACGGCTCCAGCAGCCGCAGCATGCCCGGGTCGTCGGTCTTCTCGCCCGTCAGCGCGTAGCCGACGAGCTTGGCCAGGTGGAAGTCGCCCACGCTCAGCGCGTCGGGGTCGCCGAGGGCGCGCTGACGCACCTCGGCCGACGTCCACACGCCGATGCCGGGCAGCGCCCGCAGCAGCCGGTCGAGCTCCTCGCTGGTGGCGGCGGCCTCCAGCTTGGCGGCGTGCCAGGCGGCCGTCGCGATGGTCCGGGCGCGCACGGCCTCGGCGCCCGCGCGGTGCCAGTGCCACGACGGGATCTGCCGCCACACCTCGGGCTCGGGCACCACCCGCATGCCCTCGGGCGCGGGGCCCGGCGCGGGCTCGCCGTAGCGGTGCAGCAGCCACCGCCAGGCCCGCCACGCCTCGCGGCCGACGACCTTCTGCTCCAGCACGGCCGGCACCAGGGCCTCCATGACCCGGCCGGTGCGCCCGATGCGCAGCCCGGCGTGCCTGCGGGCGGCCTCGGCCAGCACCTCGTGCCGCACCGCGAACCCGGACAGGTCGTCGTCGGCCCCGAGCCAGGCGGGGAGCATCTCCAGCAGCCACGCCGCCCCCGGGCCCCACGCCCGGCCGAGCACGCCGCCGCCGTGGACGCCCACCCGCAGGGTGCCGGGCCCGTCGGGGGTCCTGGAGGTGCGCCACACGGCGCCGTCGGGGGTCTGCCGCCAGGTGGGATCGCCCGAGCCGCGCCGGTGCGGGGCCAGCGCCAGCCCCACCTCCAGCGGCCCACCGGGCTCCCACCTGCGCTCCCTCACCCGTCCAGTGTGCCGCCTCGCCGCCCCCGCCGGGGACGCCGAGGGGTGCCGGCCGCCGGTCAAGGTGTCACACCTGGTGGTGGTGCCGCGCACATGGGTGGACACCTGCGTGAGGGTGTGCCCCTCAGCGTCCTCGGTGGGGGCGTGCCCCCTTCGGTGAGGGGACGCCCCCACAGGGACACTCCGCCCCTCGGTGAGAGGACGACCTGGAGACGGTGCGACCGTCGGCAGGGCCTGCCCCCTCGGTCAAGGGGGCGACTCCACAGGCGGTGCGACCCCTCCGGGAGGGTGTGCCCTCCTCGGTGAGGAGGCGACCCCGCCGGACGGTCCGCCCTCGCTGAGGGGGCGACCCCAGGGACAGTGCGTCCCCGCGAGAGGGTGCGCTCCTTCGTGGGCCGGGGAGGGGGACGGACGCGGCGGGTGTCAGACGTCGGTGGAGTAGCGGACGGCCCGTTCGGGGAGCTCGACGTTGGGCCACACGCGCGCGCCGTGCTGGAGCTCGTTGCCGGCGCCCACCACGGCCCCGTCGCCGATGACGGCGTCGCGCACCACCGCGCCCGAGCACACCCGCGCCCCCCGCCCGACGGCCGAGTCGACCACCGTCGCGCCGGAGTGCACCACGCACCCGTCGCTCAGCACGCTGCCCGACACCACGGCCCCGGCCTCGACGACCGTGCCGGCGCCGACGGCCGAGCCGCCGTTGACCTTGGCCTCCGGCGAGACCCGCGCGCCGTCGAGCGCGAGGTACTCGCCGGGCGGGCCCGGCAGCGCGGGCGAGGCCAGGCGGCCGAGCACGAGGTCGCGCGAGCCCTTCACGAACGCGGCCGGGGTGCCGACGTCGAGCCAGTAGGTGCGGTCGGCGTAGCCGAGGACCAGCTCGCCCGACTCGATGAGGCCGGGGAACGTCTCGCGCTCGACCGAGACGACCTCGCCGCGCGGGATGCGGTCGATGACCGAGCGGGTGAAGACGTAGCAGCCCGCGTTGATGCGGTTGGTGACGGGGTTGGGGGTCTTCTCCAGGAACGCGGTGACCCGGCCCTCGTCGTCGGTGGGGACGCAGCCGAACCGGGTCGGATCGTCCACCTCCGTCAAATGGAGCGTTACAGAGGCGCCCCTGGAGGTGTGGGCGCGCACCTGGTCGCCGATGTCGTGGCCGGACAGGATGTCGCCGTTGAGCACCAGCACGGGATCGGAGGGGCCGCAGGTCAGCGCCTCGGCCGCGTTGCGGATGGCGCCGCCCGTGCCGAGCGGCGTCTCCTCGGTCATGTACTCCAGGGAGAGTCCGAACGCTGAGCCGTCGCCGAAGGCGGGCTCGAACATCGACGCCTTGTAGGAGGTCGCGAAGACGATCCGGCGCACTCCGAAGGAGCGGGCGCGGGCGAGCTGGTGCGCCAGGAACGGCACTCCAGCGGTCGGCAGCAACGGCTTCGGCGTGCCGAGTGTCAGCGGACGCAGGCGCGTGCCCTGGCCGCCGACCAGGAGGATCGCCTCGAGGCCTGGCAAAGAGCTCTCCATCACTCCGCGAGGTTACCGAACTATTCGACCGCGCGTTGATAGGAGGCGAGATGCGCTTCGGCGGAAGCCCGCCACGTGAACTCACGGGCCCGCGCGAGCCCCGCCTCCTGGAGCGCCAGGCGGCGCTCGGGCGAGGCGAGCAGCCGGCCGAGCGCCATTGCGATGCTGTCGGCGTCGGGTTCGGTGTAGGCGACGGCGTCGCCGCCCACCTCCGGCAGCGAGGCGCGGTGCGTGGTGAGGACCGGCGCGCCGCACGCCATGGCCTCCAGGACCGGCAGTCCGAACCCCTCGCCGCGTGACGGGAACGCCACCACGAGCGCGCCGCCGAGGAACCCCGCGAGGTCCGGCATGTGCAGGAACCCGGGGCGCACCACCTTCACCGTGGCCTCGACCTCCCGGCAGGCCGCGTCGACGTCGTCCTCGTGGACGCCGCCGCCGAGCACGAGCGCGGGCGGTTCCTCGAGGTTCTTGACGGCGGAGGCGAAGCCGCGGATGAGGTTGGGCACGTTCTTGCGGGGTTCGAGCGCGCCGAGGAAGGCGACGTACGGCTGGCCGTGCAGGCCGCACCGCTCGGCCGCCCGGCGGCGCTCCTGCTCGCTCGGCGGGTGGAACAGCGCCTGGTCGACGCCGTGGTAGGCGACGTCGATGCGGGTGGGGTCGGCGGCCAGCACGCGCACCAGCTCGTCACGCGTCGCCTTGGACGGCACGATGACGCGGGTGGCGTGGCGCACGGCGGTGCGGGTGGCCGAGCGGAAGAACGCCGCCTTGCTGGGGCTGTGGTGCTCGGGCTCGGTGAACCAGGTGACGTCGTGCACCGTCACGACCGTGGGCAGCCCGGCCCGCAGCGGGATCGAGTAGTAGGGCGCGTGGATGACCTCGGCCCCGGCCTGGTGGGCGAGCAGCGGCAGGCCGGTCTGCTCCCAGGTGAGCCGGGCGGCGCGGTTGGTGAGCGAGACGGGGCCGGGCCGGACGTCGGCCGAGGGCGCGAGACGGCGGTAGCGTCCGGCGTCGGGTCGCTGGCAGACCACCACGAGGTCGGTCCCGGCGGCGTCGAGCCCCGCCACCAGCCCGTCCACGTAACGGATCAGGGCGCCGCGGTCCGCGGGGACGGCCGCCGCGTCGACGAGCACTCGAGGCATTACGAAGATCTTCTCCCCTCAAGATCATCGTGGGAGCCCTGGCGTCCCCCTCTGGGTTCAGCTTATGACCAGCCTCCCCCAAATCGGGGCTCAAATCACACGCCGCCGCGTCGTGCGGCGAGTCCCGCCAAACCCGCGCAGATGAGGTCGCCGATCACGATGATCACCCGGGAGCAGAGGGCCACCGCGATGGCCGATCCCCGGTCCAGCATCGGGGACAGCACGGCCACCATGGCGACCTCGCGCACCCCCGCCCCGGCGGGCACGACGAAGGTCAGAATGCCGAGGCACCACGTCAGCGCGAACGCGCCGACGGCGAACACGAGGTCCGCCCGCGGGATGAGGAAGTACAGGTGGACGCCGTAGCACGCCCAGCCGGCCACGGCCCAGCCGAGCGCGGTGAGCATGCCCCGGCGGGTGAGCGGCCGTTCCAGCGGCTCCCGCCTGAGCTTGCGCAGCCCGAAACCGATCAGGCCGTTGACGACCTTCGGCTCCAGCAGCACCAGCAGCACCGGCACGAGCAGCAGCAGCCAGCCGAAGCGGTCCCAGCCGAGCGTCACCGCGGTGACGAGCAGGCCGGTGGCGAGCTGGATCGGCATCATGAGGAAGAACGCGGTGGCGCTGCGCGTCCGCGGCACGCCGAGGTCGCGGCCCATCTCCATCTGGGCGAGCACCGGCCAGACCGCGCCCGGGATGTACTTGCCGAGCTGGCCGACGAAGAAGACCTTGGCCGCCGGCCGGAACGGCAGCGGCGAGCCGAGGTCGGCCAGCAGGGTGCGCCAGGTGAGCATGGCCCCGAGCAGCGCGGCCACCACCCCGGCCAGCGAGCCGGCGAGCATCGGCGGGCTCAGGGCGGCGAGGCCGGCCACGACGCCGTCCCACTGCGAGGCCACGGCCCAGCCGCCGAAGCCGAGCGCGATCAGCAGGAACCCGAAGCGGACGACCTTCCGGGCGACCGGCCGCCGCCCGGCGCCGACGTCGGTGCTCACAGCGGCTGCGGGGGTTGCGGGAGCACGGCGCCCGCCGGGTGGCGCGGCGTCTTGGTGGCCACCCACAGGTACGTGGGCACGAGGGGCAGCGTCATCCGCAGCAGCGCGCGGGGCGCGCGGGCGAGCACGGCCTGCGCCACGCGGCCCAGCGCGCCCGGGAACAGCTCGGAGCCGGCGAAGCGGGTCGGGGTGGCGAGCACCGGGAGCGTGTAGTCCCACACGTGGAAGGCGCGCAGCATGCGGCGCAGCCCCCGCCGGGTGCGGAAGCGCTCGTAGTAGTGGTCGGCCCGGCCGGAGGCGCGCACGTAGCGGTCGGCCAGGGCGGGCGGCAGGTAGGACAGGAACGGCAGCTTGTAGTGGGGCTCCATGATGCCGAGCCGGTTGCCGAGGCCCAGGTAGAGCACGCCCTTGTCGGACAGCACCCGGTGCATCTCGGCGACCACCGCGTCGGGGTCGACCACGTGCTCGTAGATGTGGTTGAACACCAGGACGTCGATCGAGCCGTCGGGGAACGGCAGCGCCGTGCCGTCGCCGCAGACGAACGCCACCCTCTCGCCGAACCGGTCGGCCGCCCTGCGCAGCCCCGGCACGTCGATGTCGACGCCCAGCGTGTGGCCCGCGCCGGCCCCGGCCAGCTCGTCGGCGATGAAGCCGGCCGAGCAGCCCACGTCGCCCACGACCAGCCCGTCGAGCGGGCCCTGGAAGTGCTCCAGCACCGCGATGATCTTCGCGGCCTTGCGCCTGCGCTTGGCCTCGTCGAGCATCGCCGACTGGAACTCGGAGTACTCGAGCTGCGCGACCCGTTCCTTTCCCACGACGCCCAACAGTACCCGCGCCCGGGCCGCCGATCGCCCGCCTGGACGGGACGGGCGGGCCGGGACGCCCGCCCGCACGCCCGCCGGGGGTCCGTCCGCCGGCCCCCGTGCCCCCTATCCGCCCGCGCTGATCACGCGTACCCTTGGCGGATGCTCCGCCGCCTGCTGCGTGTCGTCCTCGCGCTGGTCGCGCTCGGTTTCCTCGGCTACGGACTGGCCCGCAACTGGGACGAGACCACCTCGGCCGTGGCGCGGCTGTCGCCCTGGGCGGTGCCGGGGGCGTTCGCCGCGGTGCTGGCCGGCCAGTTCTGCATGCTGCTCGCCTGGCGGCGGGTGCTGGCCGGGCTCGGCTCGCCGCTGTCGCTTCGGGTCACGGGCCGCATCATGTTCGTGGGTCAGCTCGGCAAGTACATCCCGGGCTCGGTCTGGGCGTACGCGGCGATGATGGAGCTGGGCCGCGACCACGGCAGCCCGCCGCGCCGGACGTTCGCCTGCATCTCACTGTCGCTGGTGATCAACCTCGGGGTGGCGCTGTCGATCGCCGCCGCCACGCTCGCGACCCAGCAGGCCGTGCGCCAGGCGTGGTACCTCCTGCTGCTGGTGCCGGTGATCGCCGTGTGCCTGCACCCCAAGGTGCTCACCTGGGGCCTCAACCTGGCCCTGCGCCTGGCCCGCAAGGAGCCGCTGGAGCGGGCGCTGCCCGGCCGCGTGGTCGCGGCGGCCGTGGGCTGGACCGCGCTCGGCTGGCTCATCTACGGCCTGCACACCTCGCTGCTCGTGGGCCGCTGGGACATGTACCTGATCGCCACCGGGGCCTACGCGTTCGCCTGGGCGACGGGGCTGCTCACGTTCTTCGTGCCCGCCGGGGTCGGGGTGCGGGAGGGCGCGCTGGTGCTGGTGTTCACGCCGGTCGTGGGCACCGGGGCCGCCCTGGCCGCGGCCGTGGTCTCGCGGCTGGTGTTCACGCTCGCCGACGTGGCCGCCGCGGGTGTCGCGTTCCTGGTGGGACGCGAGAAGGGCGGCTCTCAGAGCGCGAGCAGCGCCGAGGTGTACGCCGACCAGAACGGCTCGGGATCGACCGCCTTGACGCCCGACCGCAACCTCTCCGGCTCGCCGGAGGCGTAGAAGCGCTCGATCGCCGCGCGCAGCGCCCCCGCGTCGCCCGGCTCGACCAGCAGCCCGTCCACCCCGTCGGTGACGTGGTCGGCCAGGGCACCGACCCGGGTAGCGATCACCGGCACGCCGTGCTCGTGGCCGAGCCAGACGTTCTGGCTCGCGGTCGCGCTGCGGTAGGGCAGCACCAGCGCGTCGGCCCGGGCGAACAGCTCCGGCACGTCCCCGGCCGCCACGTAGCCGGGCCGCAGCTCGACCCGGTCGGCGATGCCCAGCTGGCTGACCAGCGCCTTGGTCTCGTCCAGCCCGCCCCAGAACTCCCCGGCCACGGTCAGCGACACGCCCTCGGGCAGCGCGCGCAGCAGCAGGTCGAGCCCCTTGTACGGCCGGACGATGCCGAAGAACAGCAGCCGCCGGTGCACGGTCGTGGACCGTTCGGCGTGGGTGGAGGGCAGGTGCGGCGGCAGCCCGGCCACGCCGACGGGCGCGGCGGTCAGCGACCTGGCCAGCTCGGCCTGCTGCTCGGAATGGGTGAGCACGCCGTCCACCCGCCGCAGCAGGGCCCGCATCAGCGGCCGGTCGTACGGCTTGCGCTCGTGGGGCAGCACGTTGTGGCACAGCGCGACGGCGCGGGCCCGGCGGCCCAGGCCGTACAGGATGCCGAGGTAGGCGGGCACCTGCACCGGGCTCAGCACGGCGAGGACGACCAGGTCGGCGGAGCGCAGCCGGCGGCCGGCGGCCACCCACCCGTCGGGGCGGCGCCAGTCGAGGCGGCGCTCGGTCCTGGGGTACGGCCGGCCCTCGGGCGCGGAGATCGTCTGTTGGCCGGGGTAGAGGAACGACGGGTACTGGGCGCGCCAGGACTCGATGACCACGTCGTGGCCCAGCGCGGACAGCCGGTGCGCCAGCTCGGTGGTGTGCTGGGCGCCGCCGCCCTTGTACGGGTACGTGGGTCCGACGATCGCGACGCGCACGCTTACTCGCCCCGCGACCGCACGATCAGGTCGGCGAGCAGCGCGACCGAGCCGATCAGCAGTCCGGACAGGAAGATCATCACGGTGTTGGCCGGGAAGTAGAAGGGGTGCTGGACCATGTCCCAGATCCCCTTGACCACGCCGATCGCCACCAGCCAGAGCGCCGGCGGCATGAGCACCTTGAGCGGGTTGAAGTACATGATCATCCGCAGCACCTGGAGGATGTAGCGGTAGGCGTCGGAGACGAAGCTGAACTTGGACTTGCCGGCCCGCTTGGCGTACTCGATCGGCAGGTAGTGGACGTCGTGCTGGTTCATCAGGAACGACAGCGTGATCGTGGTGACGCAGGAGAACCCGGGGGGCAGCAGCCGCAGGTAGGGCCGGGCCACCGACTTGCGGAAGGCCCGCAGCCCCGAGTTGAGGTCGGGGATCTTCTGGCTGGCGAGCATCTCGGCCACCTTGCGGATCACCCACTTGGCCGGCACGCGCAGCAGCTTGTGGGAGCCCTCCTCGGTGGTGCGCGCGCCGACGACCTGGTCGACCGTGGCGTCCTTCTCCAGGATCTGGACCAGCTCGGGGATGCGCTCGTTGGGGTAGGTCATGTCGGCGTCGGTCCAGACGACGATCTCGCCGCGCGCCTCCTGGGTGCCGATGCGGCGCACGGTGCCCGAGCCACCGTTGCGGTGGAAGGCCCGGATCCTCAGGTGCGGGAAGCGGGGCGCGGCCTCCTCCAGCCGGGCCAGGGTGCCGTCGGTGGAGCAGTCGTCGACCGCGACCAGCTCGTAGGTGTAGCCGCTCGAGTCCATCGCCCGTGTGATGCGCTCGACCTCGTCGATGACGTGGTCCTGCTCGTTGTAGCAGGGCAGGACGATCGTGACGTAGGGCGCTTCATCCACGGTGGTTCCACTCTGGCCGATCTCGGGCGTGCTCACGTGCGTCGAGGGTACTCTGCCCAGCCGCGCCCCGGGCCCACATCGGGCCGCGCGCCGCCGCTGCTCGACGCGCGGGGTGGCTACGGTGGAGCGGGGCGCCGGGTCAGGCGACGGCCATCCAGACGTTGATCCGCAGCGTCCACGTGCCGTCGGGCGGGCCCGTCAGCGAGCGCTCGTCCTGGCGCGTCTCCAGGCCCATGACCTGCGTCGGCGTGCCGTACCGCGCGACCTGCTCCTTGTCGGCGGCGAGCACGACCGGCACGCGCCCGGCCGCCCTGATCCGCGAGGTGAGCCGCCGCACCTCGTCGCCGGGCGCGGTGTCGCCCACCGTGCGGAGGGCCCTCGCCGTCGGCACTCCGCAGGAGCCGCGCATGACCTGGGTGAGCCGGTCGCCGGTGACGCGCTCGACGATCAGCGCCGACGCGTTCGCCGGGAACTGCGCGCACATGGCGGCCACGGCGGCCGCCTCGCCGCGCTCGACGGGCGTGAACGCCGTGCCGATGGACGTCACGACCGGCGGGACGAGCAGCAGCGCGACGCCGGCGGCGGCGACCCGGCGCGGGGCGCGCGGGCCGTACCGGAGCCACCAGGGCCGCTCGCGCAGCCACCGCAGGCCCCACACCGCGAGCACGATCAGGCCGGGGATCACCACGGGCACCAGGCGGCGCGACGCCCACGGATGGTCGGGGGTGATCTCGGGGCGCAGCAGCGTGGAGACCGTGGTCCAGCCGATCACCGCGAGCGGCAGCAGCCAGGGGAACGGCCGGCCGTCACGCAGCAGCCGGCGCACCAGGACGGCCGCGGCCAGCGTCGCCAGCACCACGGCGGGCACGCCCACGTACCAGAAGACCCAGCGCAGCGACTGCTCGAAGTAGAGGTGCCCGCCGTCCGGCGGCAGGCCGTTGGCGCGCTGCGTCTCCTCGATGAACCGCTCGGTCAGCCGGTCCGCCTCGGTCACGGGCACGCGCCGCACGGTCTGGAACCACGGCCGCGCCGCCAGCCCCGCCATCACCAGGACGGTCAGCGCGGCCCCGGCCGCCGGCAGCCACCGCGGGCGCGGCACCGCCGGAGTGCCGGGCCTGGTCGACGAAGTGGCCGATCAGGTGGTCGGCCACCTCGCCGAGCTGTTCACCGAGCACGACGGCGTCG